>NZ_JADBUB010000063.1:0-40866 GCF_020245865.1 Microcystis sp. M169S2 | reverse complement strand
ACATAACTCTTTAATTCTTTTTTCCTTTTCTGATAACATTGAATTATTCCTACCATCTAGCTATATTCTGAATTGTAAGTTATAAATATTATAATCTCATTTCTCTTTGTGATCAAGTTGAAGATTTTCTAGTTTTTGACGACTCTAAGCATTAATACTCATTGCATAAGTGAGATGCTCCCTAATTGTGACATTTTCCTAGACTCCTCGACTTATCTGGCGACTATTTTAATTATTATACTAAATACCTTGAGTAAGTAAGTGGTTTCGATTAAATTGAAGATAGATTTTGTCTTTAATCCCCCCTTAATAAGGTAGGGTATATAACATTTTTTAACACCTACCTACTTAGAATATAATATTTCAGCCGCTTTTTTACTTTATAAAACTATCATTCAAAACTTATAAATTCAATATAATCGAATACACAATTAAACTTGATATTTCTGTAATGCTTAATTCCTTAAAAGCGGTTGCTAGTCGCAGATATAAACAAGCTGCTTATTCTAAATCAGATGGGAAAGATGCTCTTTGGTCTCCTAGTTATTTTGTTTCTTCTGTGGGAGGTGTGCCATTGGCAGTTCTTAAGTGATATATTAGAGATCAAGAAAAGCCGTCGTAGAACGACGGGGTTTTAAACCCAAATTTTCGATAATCAGATAGCTATCATCTCAAAAACTATCACCATGACGATCGATCCGCAACAACTCATCGAACTAGCTCTCAAATCGGGAGCGGTGGCAGCCGAAGTTTATCAATCTTCCTCCCTTTCCCATCCCGTTTTTTTTGAGGCTAATCGTCTCAAACAGCTAGAAAGTTCTGAATCCGTGGGAACTGCCTTAAGATTATGGCGCGAGGGTTGTCCGGGGTTAGCGGTGGGTTATGGTGATGTGGAACCGGAAATTTTAGTAGAAACGGCGTTAAATTTATCCTATCTCAATGCCCCCGAAGAAATCGAATTTTCGGCGCCACGACAGGCAATTTATGACCCGATTGGGCAGGATGTGGCGGTAGAATCTTTAATCGAGATGGGTAATCAAATGATTGGCCAAATTCGCCAAGTTTATCCTGAGGTTATTTGTAGTGGTGAATGGGAATGTGAACGGGAAATCACCCGTTTGGTTAATTCCCAGGGTTTATATTGTCAATATACCGATACAGCTTTGAGTTATTATCTGGGGATTGAATGGGTGCGGGGGGAAGATTTTCTCGCGGTTTATGATGGGGAATATACTCGCAGTACACCTCATCCCGATACGGTAATTAAACAGTTATTGCAGCGACTACAATGGGCTGCCAATAATGTGGATAGTCCCACGGGAAAATTACCAATTTTATTGACCTCTAATGCAGTTACCCTGTTATGGGGAACGGTGGCGATGGCTTTAAATGGGAAACAGATCTTAGAAAAGTCTTCGCCCTGGAGTGATAAAATCGGTCAATCGGTGATGTCAGAAAAGTTGACGTTATCCCAACAACCGGAGCAAGAACCCTATAGTTGTCCCTTTGATGATGAGGGAACTCCTACTAAATTTTTATCTTTAATTGAGGGAGGTAGAGTTAAAGAATTCTATAGCGATCGTACCACGGCCAGATTATTAAAAACTCCTGCGACGGGAAACGGTTTTCGTCCCGGTTTAGGGGTTTATCCCATGCCGGATTTAGTTAATTTAATCGTGGCACCGGGAGAGGGAACTTTAGAGGATTTAATCTCGCAAATAGATGAAGGCTTAGTTATCGACCAAATTTTAGGTCATGGGGCCGATATTTCGGGCGATTTTTCTGTCAATATCGATCTGGGTTATCGCATAGAAAAGGGCAAAATCACCGGACGAGTTAAAGATACAATGGTGACGGGAAATGTTTATACGGCTTTGCAGAATTTAATCGCTTTGGGGTCCGATAATCAATGGAATGGTTCCTGTTATACTCCCTCGCTAATCGTTGATAGTTTATCGGTGGTGGGTTAAATCAGTTATCAGTTATCAGTTATCAGTTATCAGTTATCAGTTCACTGAGATTAACTCAGCCTACTTTTTGGGGTTAATTTTTTGGGTTCTTCCGAACTTACACTGTAGAAAACTCCCCAAGCTCCCTCTCTGTCCAGCAATGCTCTAAAGTTGATAAATATCAATCTAACAAAAACTCAAAGCCCTATTATACAAGCTTTACAAGTATGAGTTGTTGATAGTTTGACATGACAGGTTCGGTAGAGCCATTTTTTGGGGCTTTATTTGACCTGAAAAGAGGGGGTCGCAGGCAGGCACGGATTCCCATTCTATAAGCAATTATCTGTCAAGTCGTGGGGTTTTGTCAAGCTTTTTTGGGAAAAAAAATTAACCGATACTCAAGGGGAGAAAATTGTCGGCAGAGATATTATTTAATCTCCCCTGTGAGTCGGTATTTTTCAGCTTGGCATTAACGCTTTAGTTGCCGAGGCACCAAGGCGATTTAATTGCCGATTAATTTGCCACCCGACGATGGTTAAACCCAACCACTGACTGAAGATTGCTAAAGCAAAAGAGGGAAGTGTAGCGTATTTAGTAGCGGCAATGGGAAGAAAAGTAAAAAACCATAACAGCGGAGATTGACTGGGATTAACTCGCAAGACAGCGAAACAGAGGAAGGGGAAAATAATCAAAATGCCGATGCTAGTGGCTGCCAGCAAAGCGCGTTTATTTGTGCTGGCTAACATCAATAATTGGACGATAGCGGCATAGACTAAAATCATGTTCATTGCCAAGAGAAACCCGGCTGCAGTGGCTAGTTTATATTGATGGAGAGGGGCGATAAAAATAGCGGGAAGGATGAATAAAATGGCAATGGCGAGGTTAACAGCCATGGCTAGGGTAGAAGGACTTTTTTCGCCAAAGATTAAAGCTTTCCCCAGACTAATGCCCTTTTTTCCTTGTAGATGACGATAGCGCGCCCAATCTTGGAGAGTTTGACGGGGGGGAGTGAGGGCAAAAAGGATTAACAAGCCAAAAATCGCCACAAAAACGCTAAGAATCGCAAAATTATCGAAAAGATAGCTCGGTTCCAGAGTTTGGAAGACAAAACCTAGGCTAATAGCGCTAAAATAGCCCATCAACCAGTAACTTTGGGGTTTACTAACAAGAGTAGCGAGGGGATTATGGAAGCGACGCTGGAGAATTCTGGTTAAACCGTAGGTGCAGAGGGCAAAATTGAGCAAAATTAAGCTAATACCCATTATAACCGATTGCCAGATAGATTGACCGTACCAACGCAGATCAAAGATTTGTGAGATTCCTAGATAGCGTACCGCATCGGGGGGGAGAAAGGTAGATTTAACTAGATAGGGGAGGACAAAACTAGGATTAAAGAGAATTAACCAATCAAAGGGAGTACGGGAACCACCATAGCCTGATAAAGTAAAAATACTGCTATAAAACACAAAGATTAAGACTGTTGCGCTGCCTAACCAGGGTTGAAATCCCCCTAACCATGGCGTGGCTAAAGCGAAACTAAGGGCGGCATGATAGAAAAAGGCACAACTAGCGATCAAAACGGCGTAGAAGGCTAAAATTAACGACAAGGGAATACCTGCTAATAAACCCGCTCCCAAGTGAAAGGGTAAAGCGAGAAGACAGACGAGATAGAGGAGAATGGGAACCCCGAAAATTTTGCCGATAAAAATCGTTTTGGCGGGTTGGGGACTCAGACGGATAAAATTAAGTGTACCCCGGCGCTCTTCCCCGGAAAGATCGGCGATTAATTGATAGGTTCCCACCACTAAAAGAGCGAAAATGCCGGTAATACTCAGAAAAGTGAAGATATCTAACCACCATAACCGGGAGATAATCATCCATTGACCATTTAAGTCTTGGATACAGTATCTAATCCCACTATAGGGATAATAATCGTTGGTATGGGGGGGATTAGCGGTACAGTAACGACTAAATCCCGCCCCTACGGGCAAGAGATTTTCGTAGTACAAATAAACTAATAATTGACCAACTAGGGAGATAACCGAGGCGATCGAGATATTTTTCGGGGTTAATCTTCCTTGCCATTCTCGCATAATTTGCGGGTTGGTTTCCGTAAGGCGATCGATTATTGTCACTATCATATTTCTGTCCTCTCTACAGCCGTTATCAGGAGCTAATCCTAGGTTAACCCAGTAACTTCTCGATCGGTTCGGGGAGAAAGAACTCGATCGAGATGCAGCTAAAATCTGGGTTCGGGAATCAAAAAGGGAAAAGTGCCGGACCCGGGAGCTTCTGTTTTACACTAGAATTTGGCCGCCTGAATCTATATCTATGCCCACTCTGACCCTCAATTTTCCCCTGACTGCCGTTGTCGGCCAAGAAGCGATTAAATTAGCCCTACTTTTAGCCGCCGTGGATCCCGCCCTGGGGGGTGTGGTAATTGCCGGTCGTCGGGGAACCGCCAAATCAGTCATGGCGCGAGCGATACATTCCCTACTGCCACCGATCGAAATTATCGCAGGTAATGTCTTTAATTGTGATCCCAACAATGCCGACGAATGGGACGATCGCACTAAAGAAGAATATAGCAGTGGAGAGGTCGCCACGGAAGTTATCCGGGCCCCTTTCGTGCAGATTCCCCTAGGAGTCACCGAGGATCGTTTATTAGGTTCCGTCGATGTGGAAGAATCGGTGAAACAGGGGGAACCAGTCTTTCAACCCGGTTTATTAGCCAGCGCCCATCGGGGAATTCTCTACATCGATGAAATTAATCTACTTGATGACCAAATTGCTAACCAATTACTAACAGTTTTAAGCGAAGGACGTAACCAAATCGAACGGGAAGGCATCAGTTTTCAACATCCCTGCAAACCGATCCTGATCGCTACTTATAACCCAGAAGAAGGGGATTTACGAACCCATTTATTAGATAGAATTGCCATTGCGCTTTCCGCCGATGGTGTCCTTAGTTTAGACCAACGAGTCACCGCCGTCAATCAGGCGATCGAGTATGCTGTTTCTCCCACCGCTTTTATCGCCCAATATGCCCAAGAAATCGATGATCTAAAAACCGAAATTATTCTGGCGAGGGAATGGTTAAAAGAGGTAAAAATTAAACCCGAACAAATTAGTTATCTAGTCGAAGAAGCGGTGCGCGGTAGGGTAGAAGGTCATCGCGCCGAGATTTTTGCCGTGAGAGTAGCCAAGGCGGCGGCGGCTTTAGAAGGTCGGGATTTAGTCAGTGCCGATGACTTAAAAAGAGCCGTCGAATTAGTTATTGTACCTCGATCGCTGATTACGCCACCACCTCCGGAACAGGAACAACAGCCACCGCCACCACCGCCACCACCGGAACCGCCCCAAGACGAAAACCAGCAGGAACAGGAAGAAAAAGAGGAGGAGAAAGAGGAAGAAAAAGAGCCGGAACAGCCCGATAATCTGCCAGAAGAATTTGTTTTCGACCCGGAAGGGGTTTTACTGGATCCCAGTGTGTTGTATTTTGCCCAGATGGCCCAGCGTCAGGGGAAATCGGGGGCGCGTAACCTGATTTTCTCGGAAGATAGAGGACGTTATATTAAGCCGATGTTACCCCGGGGCAAGGTGAAAAGAGTCGCCGTCGATGCCACTCTCCGGGCGGCCGCCCCCTATCAAAAAGCCCGTCGCTTGAGGAATCCCGAACGTCATGTGATTATAGAAGAAGGGGATCTGCGCTCAAAACGGCTGGCCCGCAATGCCGGTTCTTTAATTGTCTTTGTGGTCGATGCCTCCGGTTCCATGGCCCTGAATCGGATGCAGTCGGCCAAAGGTGCGGTTATGCGTCTGTTAACGGAAGCTTACGAAAATCGCGACCAGATTGCCCTGATTCCTTTCCGGGGTGAGCGAGCAGATGTACTATTACCACCGACCAAATCGATTACCCTAGCGAAAAAACGTCTAGAAACCCTGCCCTGTGGTGGCGGTTCCCCCTTAGCCCACGGTTTAACCCAAGCGGTTCATGTGGGGATGAATGCCCGTTTATCGGGGGATATCGGTCAAGTGGTGGTTGTGGCGATTACCGACGGGAGAAGTAATATTCCTTTGGCGAAATCTCTAGGCGAACCGATTCCGGAGGGGGAAAAACCCGATATTAAGGCAGAACTGCTCGATATTGCCGCTAAAATTCGCTCTTTAGGCATTAAACTGCTGGTTATCGATACGGAGAAAAAATTCGTCTCCACTGGTTTTGCCAAAGAATTAGCCCTAAAAGCCGGGGGTAAATATTATCATCTACCCCGGGCCACGGAACAAGCGATCGCATCTATGGCGCGAGGGGCAATTGCGGGACTGTAGCTGGGGTTTGCCGAAAAAGGTTTTCCTGGGGGCAGGGTGTGGGGTGTGGGGTGTGGGGTGTGGGGTGTGGGGTGTAGGGAAGGAAACCTCTTTCATCTGTGGGGGTGAAAATTTTTTCATCGGGACTGCCTCCTGCCTTCGTTATTGACTCGAATTTTGCTGATTTTCTGTTTTTTTTCGGTCCAGTGTGACAGCATCTAGAAAAACTGGCTCTTCTAGGTTCTGTGTGATCAGTTTAACTTACATAGGATCGATCGATCTTTGTGTCCTCTGTGTCTCTGTGGTTCCTTCCACTCCCTCGCTAGGAGGAATGTATCTTAGAATACATTTTACCCACCAAACCTGGGAGAGCCAAAAACTTAACAATAATAAGCAATAAGCGAGAGATATACTACAAACAAACATGAGCAAGTTTTAATTAAGATAACTATGAGCTTTCGATTTGGCAAAATCTTGATAGCAGGGGTATTAGCGACACTTTTGCTAGTAACTTCCTGTGCTAAAGCTCCCTCGCAATTTGACCAAGCGCAACAAGAAAGTACCGCTCGCGGGGCGGCGGCAGTGGTGAAAGAATCCACCTCTGGCGGCAGTTTTAATCAGTTTTTCCCGCCTTCTGGGGGAGGATACGAGCGCGTCTATACCCAGGAGAAAAAAGGCTTTGCCGAAGCAAAACTGAAGCAAGAGGGCAAAGTTCTGGCTATGTTAGCCATATCTGACATTAGCAATAATCCCGCCGCGGCCAATAAATTCCAAGACAGTCAAACCACGATTAAAGGTTTTCCCTCTGTGGAACAGGGTACAACCGCCACCGCCGTTTTAGTCAATAATCGCTATCAAGTCAAGGTTTTATCGCGGGATACGGATTTTACCGCCAGCGATCGCCAAGCTTGGTTAGCTAAGTTCGATTTAGATGGTTTAGCAAAATTAAAGTAAGGAGACATCCGTGAGTAAGCCAATTTTTCAACTGGTGGACGAATTACCGACGAATAATCTCACCGTCAAAGTCCTTAAAACCCTTGATTATGTGGTGCCGGGAGAGTGGGATAACCTAGTCGGGTTTAAAAATACGATTATCAAAGTCACGGGTGAAACCGACGAAAGCATGATCCAACAGATTGGCGATCGAGCCGTTTGGTTGTTTAATGATAAATCCCAGGGCTATCAACGGGCGCTCTGGCTCTACCAAACCATCGACAGCGCCGATAATGCCCTAGCCGCCGCCTCTCTTGCTAATGCCGTCGGTGGTAAAATTCCCCTCATGGGCGGTTTAATCGAAAGATTAACCCCTGCTCCCGAAAAAGCGCAAACCATCGATCTAACCCTGAAATTAGTGACCGAATTAGTCGCTTTTTGTCAAATTAATGGCATTCCGGGGGATAGTATCGGGGATTTCGTCGCTTCTCTGGGAGATTATAGCGGCGAATCCTTAATGCGGATGGCGGCGTTAGTTTGTTTGGATGGTTTAATCCCTCTGGGGGGCAGTTTTATCCGCAAAGTGGAATCGAGCCTCAGCATTCTCAGGCCGGAAGAATTAGAATCTAACTCCACTTTCGGCAGTATTAAAGAATTGATTCCGGGGGGAAATACTGCCAGAAAATTAGACTTTATCGGTCAAAGTTTCGACTCCACTAAAGGTTGGATGAGTGGTTTTGTCAGCGAGCGCAGTTTGAGCCAGCAGGGATTATTGAGCAAAATTCAGGGATTTATCGACTTTTCTGCCGATAAATTGGTGTATGTTGGGGCATTCCTCGATATGACCACCAATTACTATGAACATACTGGCATTCAAACCCTGGCTCGTCGTTTAATCGAAAGAGCGGTGGCGGAAATTTAACTGCAAGACTCTGAAACAACCGAAGAAAAAGCCCTAGAAAAATGGGAGGAGTTGACTGAAGCTACTGAGATCCTATCTCACCAGAAATGCTCCTCTTTTCCCCTCAGGATGTAGGTGTTTACTTTGGCTATCAAAAAGCAGCGCGTAAAATGACCGCACAAAATGGAGCGATCGAACAACCCCGATAAATTTTCCTGTCCCCAACCTGATATGATCGAAATTGGCGATCTTACGATTCAGACCAATGCAAAATTTTCCTATCTCTAAACCCCAATGATTTAGGGCTTTTTTTCTTAGGAATTTGTCGTTAAGGACAGCAGCACCAGCTTATTTTTTATCTTTAGCCCCGCCTATATAACCGCTCATGTCTATTGAAGAAGCCTTGAAACTCCTAAAAGAATATGGATGTATTAAACTAAAAATTGCCCAATCTTCTGAAGAAGAAGAAGCTTTAAAACAGGCAATTTTATTAGTTAACCAAGGTTCGGAATCAATTAATTTAGGTATCTGTGCCGATAACAATGAAGAGGGATTTAAAGCCCTAAAAAGTTATCTACAAGCCCTAGGATACCCCCTACCTAATACTCTCCCAGAAGACCAGCCGGAACTGGGAGCGGTGTATATTAAATATAATACCCAAAGACAAGCTTCCTATCTCGATTCCTACACGGGAACCTATCGCGGTGTCCTGATTTCTTGTCAATCAGAAAATGATCAATTAGTCGGTACTTATGGTCACTTTTCCCTCGATTTATTCTCTTAAGAGGCATAGTTTTGGGGTTATTGAAGCGATTAACAATCATCGGCACCCCCCTGATCAAGGGGTGATTAAGGGGGGATCTATCTTCAATTCAATTGAAACCACTTACTTAACAAGCAAAAAGCTCCCCACTCCTGTCCACTGAATTCTTAACTTTTTACCTGAAAAAAATATGTATTTGTTAATTCCAGCAGCGGGAATGGGTAAACGGATGGGTAGCGATCGCAATAAGTTACTGCTCACCCTGCACGGAAAACCGCTCCTCGCTTGGACTTTGCTGGCTGCCATGCAATCCAGGGCAATTATCTGGATTGGGATTATGGCACAACCGGAAGACTTTGAGGAGATCCGAGAAATTATCACCGCCATAAATGCCCTTAAACCCGTGCAAATCATCCAAGGAGGCGAAACCAGACAAAAATCGGTTTACAATGGCTTACAAGCCCTACCAGAGGGGGCTGAGACGGTTTTAATTCACGATGGGGCGCGCTGTTTAGCCACTCCCGAATTATTTGATCGCTGTGCCGCCGCTTTAGCCACTTGTCAGGGTTTCATTGCGGCGATTCCGGTGAAAGATACGATTAAAATTGTCGATAGCAAGGGCTGGATTGAGGATACACCGGATCGCTCGCGGTTGTGGGCGGCCCAAACGCCCCAGGGTTTTCAGGTAAAATTATTAAAAGAATGTCATGAACAGGGGCGAAAATTAGATTGGGAAGTCACCGACGATGCCGCCTTATTAGAAAAATGTGGTTTTCCCGTCAAAATTGTCGTCGGTGAAGAAACTAACTTAAAAATTACTACCCCCGGAGATCTGGCAATTGCCGAATATATTTTAAGTCAACGTTTATAATTTTTCATCTACTTTAACGCCGTCCCGTTTAATAATACGAGCGGGAATACCCACCACCACACAATTAGCTGGAACATCTTTGACTACCACTGCATTTGCGCCCACGGTGACATTATCGCCGATGGTAATGTTTCCTAAGACTTTAGCACCGGCGGTAATCGTGACATTATTGCCAATTTTGGGCCGACCGCTTTTATCTTTATAGCCAATTGTTACCTGTTGATTAATCCAACAGTTATCGCCCAAATCCGCCATAACAATCGTACTAAAACCGTGTTGAATAAATAATCCTTTGCCAATGGAACAGGAAGAATCTAGAAATAAGTAGGAACTTTCTCGATAGAAAAACCTAAGAATATACATTAAAAAACGGCTAAATGAACCACCTTGAAAAAGACGACAATAATATAAATTTCTAAATTCTTTTGCCTCCAGACACAGAGCTAATAATTGTAACCAATCTGCTCTTTTTTCCCGGCCTAATAACTCTACCCAACGCCGCACATCACCTAAGATAAGCTCTCGATTATTAGCTACCTCAAAGGCAATGATTAAAGGGGAGAGCCAAAGAATACCCGCATAGAAAAATAATTTTCGGAAGAAACTTTTCATCGTTGGTCTAAAATAAGTGACAATAGACTTGCTTTTTGTTGCTCTTGATTATAGTAGTATTGTAGCGAATAGTTCAACCGTCGCCCGTTTATTGGACTCCAACGATGTCAACTACCTTACAGTTCTTTCCCGAAGTATCCGTGATCGTGCCAATTTATAACGGGGAGAAAGATCTAGCCCCTCTCATTGATTGTTTAGCCAAACAGACCTATCCCCGTCAATTAGTTGAATTTATTTTAGTTGATAATAATAGTAGCGATCGCACGGCAGAATTATTAGGGAAGGCAGCACAAGAACAGCGGGGACTGAACCTGATCATTTTAAGCGAAAATCACATACAAAGCTCCTACGCAGCCCGTAACAAAGGGATCAAAAGCGCTCGTTATCCTTTTTTGGCCTTTACCGATGCCGATTGTCGTCCCGCACCGCAATGGTTGACAGAACTGGTTCAACCCTTTAAAGATAATAGGATTGGTCTGGTAGCGGGTGAAATTGCCGCCTTAACTGGTTCCACTTGGTTGGAAAAGTATGCGGAACGTCGTCACTTTATGTCACCAAAATTTCTTTTAGAACATTCTTTTTGTCCCTACGGTCAAACTGCTAACCTCGCTATTCGTCGAGAAGCTTTTCAAAAAGTTGGTTTATTTCGTCCTTATTTAACTACCGGTGGTGATGCCGATATCTGTTGGCGTATTCAACAACAAACTGACTGGCAATTAACCTACGCACCGGAGGCAATTATTTACCATCGTCATCGTTCCACCTTAGAAGACTTAAGAAGTCAATTAAAACGTTATGGGCGATCAAATCGCTATCTTCACGAATTGCACGGTGTCGAATTGATGCGAGCTTTAACCAATCAAGAGTTATTTTTTACTCTCGGTCGTTGGTTATTAAAAGAGCTACCAAAAAATACCCTAAAGTTACTGTTTGGTAAAGCAGATTTAGTAGATTTATTGGGTACTCCCCTGGATTTAATTGGGTTTCAGTCCCGCAGCCAGGGACAGGCCACGGCTAAACTACCCGAAAAAGCTAAAGAAATCGAATGGCTTTAATTCAGTTATCAGTTATCAGTTATCAGTTATCAGTTATCAGATATGAGTTTTCAGTTCACTGATCAGTCATCGGTTATCAGATGTAAGTTTTCAGTTCACTGATTACTGATTACTGTTTACTGATTACTGTTTACTGATTAAGATTTCCTCCATGGTTTCTCCCTGAGTGAAACATCCTGGAATATCCTTAATTTCTGATACATATCCCCCGTCATCATCAGGATAAATTGTTATGGGATATTTTAACCCCAAATAAAACTCTAATGATTCAAGCTTAGTTTTATTACTTGTACTCATATTTTTACCTCTTTAAAGTTAGCAAATAGGATCAATATATTTTGAATAAACACTCAGAAAATATCAAGAAGGGAATCAGCTTTAAACCTTGTCCGTCAACTATCCATTCCCCTATTCTGGCGCTCCCCGCTTCAAAGTGGGGGACAAAATGAGGTAAGGTGAAAAAGCTGTGCCTATAACCGAGACTATGAGCGTTGAATGGCAATCCGTCAAAACCTACGAGGATATTCTTTACCATAAATGGGGGGGGATCGCCAAAATTACCATCAATCGCCCCCATAAGCGTAATGCCTTCCGTCCGAAGACAGTTTTTGAGCTTTACGACGCTTTCTGTGATGCTCGCGAGGATGCCCGCATTGGGGTAGTATTGCTCACGGGTGCAGGTCCCCACAGCGACGGCAAATATGCTTTTTGTTCCGGTGGCGATCAGACAGTGCGCGGTCAGGCGGGTTATATTGGCGATGATGGCGTACCCCGGCTCAATGTGCTGGATTTACAGAAATTAATTCGCTCCATCCCCAAGGTAGTTATCGCGCTGGTGGCGGGTTATGCGGTCGGGGGTGGTCATGTTTTACACTTGGTTTGTGATTTAACCTTAGCGGCGGATAACGCCATTTTTGGCCAGACCGGTCCGAAAGTGGGCAGTTTTGACGGCGGTTTTGGCTCTAGTTATCTGGCCCGGGTGGTCGGTCAGAAAAAAGCTCGCGAGATTTGGTTTCTCTGTCGGCAGTATAACGCCCAACAAGCTTTAGAAATGGGTTTGGTTAACCATGTCGTCCCGGTAGAGGAATTAGAGCAGGAAGGGGTTAAATGGTCCTTAGAAATTCTCGAAAAAAGTCCCTTGGCGATTCGCTGCCTAAAATCGGCTTTTAATGCTGATTGTGATGGTCAAGCGGGTTTACAGGAGTTAGCAGGCAATGCCACTTTACTCTACTATATGACCGCCGAAGGAGCCGAAGGTAAGCAGGCTTTCCTGGAAAAACGTCCCCCCGATTTTAGTCAATATCCTTGGCTACCCTAATCAGTGAGCAGTAAACGGTAATCAGTAATCAGTGAAAAGAAAGCAGAAAACCGCCGTGTAATACTGCTCACTTAATACTCCCTACTCCTACTGATCACTGATCACTGATCACCGATCACTGATAACTGATCACTGATAAGCTATGCTAGTTTAGAGAGAGTAGTTAGGTTCGGTAGCAGCATTGGTTTCAAACAGAAGTGGTTTTTCCCTGATGGCCTTGACTGGGTTGTGTCCGATCTCCTTCTCGAAATGGCTGTGATATTGGGAGACAATCCATGACGATTTACGTTGGTAATCTGGTTTATGAGGTCACGACAAGTGACTTGCAAGAGGTATTCGCTGAATACGGCACGGTTAGTCGCGTTTACTTGCCCGTAGATCGGGAAACGGGTAAAGTGCGCGGTTTTGGTTTTGTGGAAATGTCCTCCGATGAGGAAGAAGCAAAAGCGATCGAAACTCTTGACGGGGCCGAATGGATGGGACGACAGATGAAAGTCAACAAAGCTCGTCCCAAAGAAGATAATTTTGGTGGTGGTGGCGGCGGTGATCGCAAAAACTTCGGGCGCCGGGAACGTTAAACAGATTCTTGGAAAATTCCAGAAGCGGTTATTTCTGATAACCGCTTTCTTATCGATAATTAATCAATCTGCGTCTGTTTTCTCACATCCTAATACCCGATCCGGACATTTCATCGTTTTGACGAAAAAAGCTAACGGACGCGAGGATACCCGTTCGTCCATAGATTTTGAGAATGTTATCAGGAAAAATCAAGATTTGATTCGCACCTACTCCTGTCCACCTTATTTGTTCTGATTTTCCCATCATCATCCAACCGCTGCCATAAACTTTGACAAAAAATGAAGATAGCAATCATCACAGCAACTCCCCAAAATGTCAAGCTCGGAAGTGGTACCTTCGTCACCAATATCCATCTGACTAACGAGTTACGCTCCCAGGGTCATCTGGTTGATGTCTTCTCGCCGGCCAAAGCATCGGGGCCGTTAGGCTATATGGCGCATCGCTTTCTTTGGAATTGGCGACTCGATCCCCGTCGCTTTGACGACTATGATCTGGTGGTAGGTTACGATATGGATGGTTACGCCATCAGCGATCGCCTGAAAGTCCCTTTTATCGTTTATATTCTTGGTATTATTGCCGATGAAGCTACCTTTGAGCGGGGTTGGGTGCGAACTTCCTTAGAATTGATGGCAAAAGCCGAGAAAGTGAGCGTCCATCGTGCGGATCTGGTCATCTCTATCAGTGAGTATTCGCGTACTAGACTCAAGCAACTTTATCAGTATGATGGCAATATCGAAATTGTTCACTCTCTAATTGATCTTAAAGGGTGGGATGCAGCGGTCGCCTCGGTCAAGTATGAGGAAAAAAACCGCGAGCAGAGGAGGCCGACGGTGTTTTGTGTCGGTGTCCAGTATCCTCGCAAAAATGTTGCTACTTTGATCCGCGCCGCCGCAATTCTCCGCCGTCAAATACCCGATGTAGAGGTACGAATTGCCAGCAAAGGTCCTGAATGGAATAATTTACGCCGTCTAGCACAAGAACTCAATTTAGAGCAAAATGTTAATTTTCTCGGCTATCTTTCCTATCAAGAACTGATCCAAGAATATCTTGATTGTCAAGTTTTTTGTTTACCTAGTCTGCAAGAAGGATTTGGCCTAGTTTTTGCTGAAGCTATGGCCAGTTATAAACCGATTGTCGCCAGTCGTTCTTCCTCGACACCGGAGTTGATTGAAGATGGTGTACAAGGTCTATTAGCCAATCCCTTAGATGCTGAAGATTTAGCCAGTAAATTAGCAGAAGTGCTTCTAAATCCAGAAAAAGCTCGTTCCTTAGGGAAAGCAGGTAGAGCGAAAGTTTCAGAATTTGATGCACCGATTATTGCCCAACGTTTCAGTCAGTTATTAACCAATTTTCTAGAAAAATAGATTAAATTTGACAATGAAAATTTAACTACTAACGCACAGCGTATAAATGGAAAATATCCACGAATGTCGAAGGTAACAGTTCTCTTTTTTCTAGTTGAATTTTGAAGCCGTTATCTGCCAGCATTTGGCTTATTTGCTTTAAGCGTCCCTTCTGATCGTGAATTTCAGCCACTATTTGCTTAATTTTTGGCCAGTCTTTAGCTTCGATGCTTTGAAATACTTCGTATTCTTCTCCTTCCACGTCAATTTTCAATAAATCGATGGAGTCAATACCGAGTTCATTAATTACGGAGGATAGAGTTCTTACTTCACAGGCTACTTGTTCTTTTTCTTGGAAAAACTCTTCAAACAAATTTTCTATTTTTGGGTAATTCTGATCCACTTGAATATCTTCTAATTCAGCCAGGGTATCCTCTGGCTTTGTGGTTGAATTAGCAGACATATTGGGATAAAAAGTGAAGATTTTTGCTGGGTTATTTTCTGAACTTAATCCACAGTTAAATAAAACAACATCCTCTAAAGAATGCAAATGAATATTTTTTTTCAAAACCTCAAAAGTTGGCTTGATTGGCTCAAAGGCGAAAACTTTTGCTGTTGGTTCAACTCCCTTGACAAAAATAGAGAATAGACCGATATTGGCTCCAACATCAAAGACCACATCGCCTTCTTTGATGACGATATCATGCCCTTCATATTGCCTTTCAGTAAATATTTCCGAAAAAATGTATTCTGTTTCCTCTTTGCTACTACTGTAGTAACATTCCAATCCATTAGAAAAAGTAATTTTTTTGGCTATCACCGTCGATGTATAGTTGTAATCTTGGACAAAATTATATTAACACCATGAATAGCTTCCCGTCAAGAATGAGGTAACAAGCCCCCTTTTCCGGTGGATAAAAATTATAGTCATTTCAGATAAGTCTGAATAAACTCCAGACCGTTTAAACCCTTATAAACTCTGACATTGATATTCTCAATCTTAATTAGGGTTTACTGAAAAACTTTTTCAGCAGACCCTAATTATGCAAGAGATTTACTCGACCGAATCTAAGACCTAATTGGTTAAGCTAAAAGCTTTGATGTGCCTAGTTTATAACCTTCTTTTTAGGTAGGAGAATTGTCAGATTCTGTCTTTTGCCTGTTGCCTCTTGCCTTCAAAAGCTGATAACTGATAACTGATAACTGATAACTGATAACTGAAATGACGGACTTAAGCCACCTTTTTCCGTGACTCAAGGATGGGGTGAATAATTGTCCAAGCCAGGACGATAATTAAAGCCAAGATACCAAAACGAGCCATAGAACTAACTAACTGGTGCAAGGGGAACAAACGGCCTAAAAAGAAAGATAATGTCACCATAATAGTCGCCCACACCGTCGCCCCACCCAGATTACAGAGGAAAAAGCGACCGTAGGGCATTCGGGCAATTCCCGCCATGGGACCGGCAAAGATTCTTAACAAAGCCACGAAACGACCGAAAAAGACCGCCCGGGGTGCATTTTTACTAAATTGATCCTTGGCTAATTCTAGTTTTTGAGGCGGAATCCGAAAGAATTTGCCAACTTTTAACAAAAACGGCCAACCTCCAGCGCGACCGAGCCAATAGCCAAAATTATCGCCCAAAACTGCTCCTGTAATTGCGCTGACTAAAACTAACCAATAGTTTAAATCACCGCTACCGGCAAGGAAGCCGCCGACAATGGTGATGGTTTCTCCCGGGATGGGAATCCCCATATTTTCGAGGGTGATGCCGATAAATACTGCCCAGTATCCGTATTGGTGGGCGATTTCTTCAATATTTTCTAGGGATAATAGCTCTAGGGACATGGAGCGCTTTCTTAACAAAGGTTTACGAATATTCTAAGATATTTTTACAGTATTTAACCGTGGCTGAACATGACTTTTCCCAGTATTGATTTATTAGCAATTCGTCAGGGTGAGATAAAAGATTTAGCGGGCATGAACTTGTCAGGGGCTGATTTAGCGGGTGCAGACCTAGCAGGGGCGAATTTACGGGCAAATTTACGCGGTGCTGACCTCACGGGGGCAAATTTAAGGGGAGCAGATTTTCGTAATGCCGATTTACGCGGGGCAATTCTCCTCGATGCGATCGTCACTGGGGCAAGTTTGGCCGGTGCTTTTTTAGCCGGGGCGGTTTTTAATCATCTAGATTTGTCCGGGGCAGATTTTCGCGGCGTCGATGGCCGGGGAGTGAGTTTTGTTGGGGCGATTTTAACCCACGCGGATTTTACTAGCGCTAATCTGTCCGGGGCAGATCTGTCGGCAACCGATTTAGAGGAAGCAATTTTTTTCGGGGCGATTTTACGCGGAACAAATTTTACTGATGCCAATCTTCTTTGTGCTAATTTAGCCTCGGCAGTAACCACGGGGGCAATTTTCGATCGAGCTTGTTTAGAAGGGACAGGATTAACCTAAATGGCTGATGGATAAGACCTCTTGTAAAAATCAAAAATTGTTGTTAGGGTTGGGAGTCAGTAGCCAGCAGTCAGGAGTCAGGAGAATTAAGAATGAATAATAATCAGTTAAATGGTCTATTTATAGACTTTATGCCATTTAATCCTTATTTCTGCCGTTTTTGAACTCTGAAAAATTAATTATGCAAGAGGTTTATAAAAGAAGATCAGTTTCTAATCAGTTGCTGTCACCTGCTCTAGGTTTAAAAATCTTGACCATTTCCCTGTTTATCTGCCTCCATAGCTCCAGCTATTCTGAACCATTTAACCCCTTTTCTACCCTAAGTCTTCTTCTTGTGCAAATTGATCAAGTTTTTGCCATCCTCGACCAGAAAATTTAGTTTAATTGTCTGGGTAATCAGTCCAGTTATTGAAGAATTTTCCCCAACCAATTAAGCAATCAATTTACTTACTTAAGGGAACCTAGAAGAAAAGACTATGCACAAAAATGATAGGATTGATTGATACCTAGCTGCCGTTAATCGCCCTCGATGAAACCTTTACGCCGACTTTACCGCTATTTAAGTTTATTTTGCCTCTGTCTTCTTCTGACTGTGGGCTGTCAGTCCACTAATTCCAATTTACCCCAGGGGAATAGCGATCGCCTGATAATTGGGACAACCCTAAAACCACGCTCGATCGATCCGGCCGATAGTTATGAGTTAGCGGGACTTTTTATTATTTATAATCTCGGTGAAACTCTCTACACTTACGGGGAAGGAACCACTAATTTAAAGCCTCTCCTAGCCACGGAATTGCCCAAAATTAGCCCCGATGGGTTGACTTATACTATACCATTACGTCGAGGAGTTATCTTTCATGATGGCACGGTTTTTAACGCGGAGGCGATGAAGTTTTCCCTAGAAAGATTCATCAAAAATGGTGGGGAACCTTCCTTTCTTCTCCGGGATACAATTGATAAAATCACCGCCAGCAAAGAAGACGAAATTACTATTAAATTAACCAGACCTTTTGCCGCTTTTCCCGCTCTTTTAGCTTATCCCGGAGCCTGTGCGGTTTCACCCAAATTTTATCAAATTGGCGAGGGTAAATTCAAACCCGAAGAATTTATCGGCACAGGACATTATCGATTAAAAGCAGTTACCAGCGATTCTTTTAGTTTAGAAGCCTTCGATCGCTATTGGGGAGAACCAGCCAAAAATAAGGGAGTTAAGGTTCAAATTTATCTCTCTAATCCTGCCAATTTGTTTAACGGTTTTCAGACGGGTGCTGTGGATATTGCCTATCAATCTTTACTGCCTCCTCAAGTGAGAAAATTACGCACAGAAGCAGCCCAGGGAAAATGGCAAGCGATCGAATCTTCTGGGGCAGCAATTAACTTTATGAGCGTCAATCTCAAAAGTGAACCCACCGATAATATTTTAGTGCGACAAGCAATTGCTTCTCTAGTCGATCGAGATTTACTTAATGATCGCATTTTACAAGGTCAAGGCATCCCTCTTTTTAGTCTGATTCCTACTACTTTTTCCGAGTCACAACCGGTGTTTAAAGAGCGCTATGGCAACCATAACATAGAACAAGCCAAACAATTACTAAAAACTGCTGGTTATAGTCCAGAAAAACCCGCAATTGTAGAAGTTTGGCACTCCTCGGGATCGATTACTTCCAGCAGTGTGGCGGCAGTGATGAAAGCTCTAGCAAAACGGGATTTAGATAATATGATTCAATTTGAACCCAATAGTATCCTAGGCGCGGCCTTTTTCCGTAATATTAGCCGGGGACTTTATACCACTGCTCTATCTAATTGGTATCCCGATTTTTTGGATGCAGATAACTATATTTATCCCTTTTTAGATTGTGCTAAAGGTTCTCCAGAAACCGGCTGCGAAGAAGGCGGATCACAAAGTCAAGGCTCATTTTTTTATAGTCAAGAAATGAATCAATTAATCGCCCAATCCCGTCAGGAAAGTAACCCAGCCAAAAGAAAGCAAATTTTTGGCAAAATTCAAGAAATTCTCGCCGATGAAGTTCCCTATATTCCCCTTTGGCAAACCAAAGAATACGCTTTTGCTCGCCATGGCATCACGGGAGTTATCATCAATCCCAGTCAAACTTTTCCCTTCTGGACAATCGCCAAAAAATCCCGATAATTAATTATGAGTCAGCCGTCAGCTTTTGCTCCCCGGCTCGCCCTGCTGCTAGGGGGATTTTATCTGTTAAAATTTCTTATCGTCGTGGGGCGAAAACAAGCTGTTCTGGCCTTGCCTCCTGTCTTACAATAGTTAAATATAGGTTGTGTAGATAGATCGCCATGAAACACACATTATCCGTATTAGTTGAAGATGAAGCGGGAGTCTTAACCCGTATTGCTGGATTATTTGCCCGTCGCGGCTTTAATATTGAAAGTCTGGCCGTGGGTCCTGCCGAACAGATGGGAGTTTCTCGCATTACGATGGTAGTGCCAGGAGACGAGGACAGCATCGAACAGTTAACCAAACAACTTTACAAATTAATTAACGTCCTCAAGGTGCAGGATATCACCCAAACCCCTTGTGTGGAAAGGGAATTAATGCTGATTAAAGTTAATGCTACCGCCGAGCGCCGAGCAGAAGTGATCGAATTAGCGCAGGTATTCCGAGCGCGAATTGTGGATATTTCCGAGGAAACCCTGACCATCGAAGTGGTGGGGGATCCGGGTAAAATGGTGGCGATTATGCAAATGCTGAATAAATTTGGCGTTCGCGAGGTAGCCCGTACCGGTAAAATTGCTCTGATTCGCGAGTCGGGAGTCAATACGGAATACCTCAAAGCTTTAGAGGCTAAAATGGCAATTTAGGGATATTGGGGATGAATTGGGGTGTTAGGGTTTTAGTTGCAATTCCCCACTTCCCCACTTGCCTCCAGAAGCTGATAACTGATAAAAACTATGTCTAACCAGTCGCCGAAAACCCAAATTAGTCAACTTGTCACCGTTGCTGTGCAGAAATTGCAAGGAAAGGTGAATTTTCAGGCGGTAAATCTCAAAAAAGGGGCGAGAGTTCCCGAATTACGCCTTAAAAACGAGAATGGCAGCGGGGAAAGCAAATATCCCCTTATCGGCGATCGCTATTTGTTAGGCCGCAGTTCCAGTTCCTGTGATATTACTATCCGTAATACCGTGGTGAGTCAGATTCATTGTTCCCTGCAGCGTGACCCGAAAAATCCCCATAATTTCCTACTCACAGATGAAAACTCCACTAACGGGGTTTATATGGGTAAACGTCGTCTGAAAAGCGTTTCCCTGCGTCATGGTGATACCTTTACCCTGGCCCCTCCAGACTTAGCCAATTGTGTCACCATCTCCTATTACTGTCCCCCTCCCCTGTGGGCGAAACTTTTGCGCTATGGTTTCTACGGTGCGGGGGGTATTTTCGGTTTATTAGTTTTAGCGGTTATCTGGGAAAGTCGCAAAGTTAATGTTTATCCACTCCCTTCCGGGGTGAGCGGTCCGGTGGTGGTTTACCCTAGGGATGGTCAAACTCCCCTCAATCCCAGGCGACAGGAAACTCACCAAGAATTAGATAATCTGGGGGATTTTTCTCCCTATTTGCCCAAGGCGCTTGTCGCTTCCGAAGATAGTCGTTTTTACTGGCATTTTGGCGTTGATCCTTTCGGGATTGTCCGGGCTGTTATGATTAATTGGCAAGGTCAAGGCATTCGTCAAGGGGCCAGCACCCTGACTCAACAGTTAGCGCGTAGTTTATTTCCGGAAGTCGGTCGCCAAAATACTGCCGATCGCAAACTCCGGGAGGCTGTGGTCGCTTTACAATTAGAAGCGGTCTATAGTAAGGATACAATTCTCAAAACCTATCTCAATCGAGTTTATCTCGGTCTGGGCGGTTACGGTTTTGAAGACGCAGCCCGCTTTTATTTCGATAAATCCGCTAGAGATTTAGATATCTCCGAGGCTGCTACCCTTGTGGCTATGTTACCCGCCCCGAATTTATTTAATCCCATTCAAGATTACGACACTTCCGTACAATTACGCAATCGTGTCATCGATCGCATGGCCCAATTAGGCATGATTTCCCCAGAAGAGGCCGCCAGCGCTCGCAGATCCCGCATCGAAATCAGTCCCCAAGCTAAAAAATCCCTATCTAGTACGATTGCACCATATTTTTATAGTTACGTTTTCGAGGAATTACAGGACCTTTTAGGGGAAGAAGTGGCCAAAGAGGGCAATTTTATCGTTGAAACCAGTTTAGACCGCCGGCTGCAAGCGATCGCAGAAAAAAGCTTAAAAAATAATGTCTTAAACCAAGGCCCCCGCTATCGATACTCCCAAGGGGCTTTAGTTACCCTAAACAGTCAAACCGGGGAAATTCTCGCTTTAGTCGGGGGAGTTGACTATCAAAAAAGCCAATTTAACCGCGCTATCCAAGCTAAACGTCAACCCGGTTCCACTTTTAAGGTATTTGCTTATGCTGCCGCCCTAGAACAGGGAATATCGCCCTATAAAACCTATAGCTGCGCGGGACTTTCTTGGCAAGGACAGGCCTATTCTCCCTGTGAACGCAGTAGCGGGGCCATCAATATGTTTCAAGGTTTAGCGCAATCGGAAAATAGCGTCGCCCTTCGCATTGCTCGCGAGGCAGGATTAAGTAATGTGGTCAATGTGGCGGAACGTTTGGGGATAAAATCACCTTTAAATGCTGTACCGGGGCTAATTTTAGGGCAAAGCGAGGTAAATGTCTTGGAAATGACTGGCGCTTATGGGGTTTTTGACCACGGTGGGCGCTGGAATCGTCCCCACGCCATTAAACGCATTCTCGACGCTTCCGACTGTGAAAATGTGGAGGATTTGAGTACCTGTCGGGTTATTTATGACTATGGCGAGGATAACGAGAGAAATCAGCAGGTAATCTCCCCTAAAACCGCCGAGACGATGAATAGCCTATTGCGGGGGGTGATAACTAATGGTACAGGAGGCGCTGCCAGTATTGGCATGGGAGAAGCGGGTAAAACGGGAACCACTAATAATTATGTGGATCTCTGGTTTATCGGTTATCTTCCCCGTCGCCACTGGGTGACGGGCATTTGGTTAGGGAATGATAACAATTCCCCCACTTCCGGCAGCAGTCAACAGTCAGCCCGGTTATGGGGCGATTATCACCGTCAGTTAATCACTACACAAAACTAATCCCAATGACTCTCAAGCTCAGACGCATTTTAACCGTCTATCCTTAAGATTAGTGGAATCAACCACAAAGACACAAAGGACACAAAGATTAAACTTATCACACAAAGAGTGAGAGAGACGCCGAATCTCTCCCCAATCTCTTTACTGTTGCCTCTTGCCTTATCTCAACCAGCAATTTAAATGGTTCACAGTAATAAGGGTGTCCTAGCTCTAGCTAACACACCCACAGAGATTATTTCTGGTGGCTTAGTTTTACCCCAAAAATCCACAACTGCCCAACCCACCGCAGGGGAGGGACAGGCATAGATTAGACAATGACAATATAGGAGTGGTCGAAGGCTGCTGGTAAGTTAGTGAGGGTTGCGAGTTGAACCGAAGCAGTGGCACCAGTACCATCTCGGTCAAACCATAAGTTACCACTGGTAGTATTGTAGATAAATCTGGTAGCGGCATTACCACTGCCAGGTCCTGCCGTGGGACTAGAAAAGAATGCCGTACCAGGCAAAAGACCGGCAACCAGTCCGCTACCGGCGAAACCGGTGCCTGAGGCGGAGACTTGGATAAGATCAACTTGAGCGGTGCTAAAATCGTCGATGGTGTCAACGCCCTGATTGGTATTATTGTAAGCAAAATGATCAGCACCAGCACCACCAGTTAGGGTATCGTTTCCAGTACCACCCAATAGGGTATCGTTTCCAGTACCACCCAATAGGGTATCGTTTCCAGAACCACCATCTAGTGAATCGTCTCCAGCCTCACCATTTAGTGAATCGGATCCAGAATTACCCCTTAGATTGTCAGCGCCTAGGCCTCCGGTGATGGTATCGTTACTTAATCCACCGACTAGGGTATCGCCGAACGCACTACCTATAATGTTATAGGGAAGGGAATTGTTGATTGGTGCGATCGTAGTTTGACCAGCGGGTGCTGGTGCTGCGCCCAGAGATATGGTTGTCGTACCTGCGGCTTTCGTGAAAGTAGCACCGTCGATTGTTAGCTTATGGACGCCGCCAACGGTAGATCTAACAAAGGTCTGGCTATTTGCCGCCAGGTTAAGGCTCGTAGTAAAGCCAGGGACTGCTGTAGATGCAAGGGTTGCGCTAACAGCATCGCCTGCGTTGTTTATTCTCCAAACCGCATCGCCGTCATCGAAAAGGCCAATGAAAGTGAGATTATCGGCGGTAAGGCCTGTATTCGGCAGAGAAACGGGGAGAGTAGGATTGGAGTTCAGGACCTGGGCAACTGTCCCACTCCCAACACTGAAATTAACACCAGTGGGAGAACCGGAGAAGTCTAAAGTAATGGCCATAGTTTTTCCTTTGAATGATTTGTTTGAATCTGAAGAGTTTGACAATCTTCCTCCCGATTATTATATACCGGGAAAAAAAATGCAACTATTTTTTTGGGGGCTTGTTTCCTGGATTATTGCTCACGACCAGCATCTGCTAGGCTAAATTTGATTATGCCGCATCGGAAGACGATGCAAAATCCTGTCATAAGATGTTGACTATTTAAATTACTCGTTAAGACTGCATGGGAGTCCAGGAGAGGCGGAACGGGAGTTTGAGCATTTGTACTAAAGTTCCTGAGAGAGGGTATCGTTTGCCCTACAACTATTTTTAGGATGTCGTCTCTATCACCGCCGATTAGGCTATCGTTATTTTTTAGGTTTGTTTCCTCAATTATTGCTAGTGTGCGTTGTTTTATATCTGGTCAAGTTGTGAGCAATTGTGTGTTAATTTTTGTCCAGTTGTGACATAAATCACACCAGAAATTAAAGTTAATGCTACTGATAGCCAAAAAGCGATCTGAGCAATTAAGTTATATTCAGAAGGCAAGGGAGCAATCAAGAGAGCGATCGCGACAATTTGGCTGACTGTTTTGCTTTTTCCCCACCAATTAGCCCCTTTTATGTCGCTATTTCCTGTTAAATTGGGATTAATGCGCCAACCAGCGATCGCTAATTCCCGAGCGAGAATCAAAAATACTCCCCAAGCAGCAATTAAATCCATTTCAATGAGAGCTAAAAGAGGAGCGAGAACCAGCAATTTATCGACCAAAGGATCGAGAAATTTGCCTAATTCGGTGATTTGATTCAATTTTCGCGCTAAATAACCATCGAGCCAATCGGTGCTGGCAGCAATCAGAAAGATAATTAAACTTAACCAGCGATCGATTTCTGTGCCTTGGTGCAACCAGTATAAAATTAATGGCAGTCCCAAGAGTCGCGATAGGGTAATCGAGTTGGGTAGGTTCATTTTTCAGTGATCAGTAAACAGTAATCAGTAATCAGTGACCAGTAAATAGTGATCAGTAAACAGTAAACAGGTATAAAGATAAAGATAACGGCTCTTCTAGGTTCTGTGTGATAAGTTTAACTTACAGAGGATCGATCAATCTTTGTGTCCTTTGTGTCTTTGTGGTTCCTTCCACGCGCTCGCCAGAAAGAATGTATCTTAGAATACATTTTGCCCACCAAACCTAAGAGAGCCAGATAACTAACTAATTAATTAACTTAAAACTTACATCTGATAACTGATAACTGATAACTGATAACTGATTTTAGCTGGCTAATTTGAGATCGAAATTACTTTGTTTATTGCCCAATTGTCTGAGCCAACGATAATTATAAGTTAAAGCACCTCGCAGGGTGGGATAAACGGCATAATTAACGCCAAATTCTTGGCAAACTTCCGCTAAAATTGGGGCGATTTTAGGGTAGTGAATATGACAAATCTGCGGAAAAAGATGGTGAACGACTTGATAATTTAATCCCCCTAAATACCAATTTAAAAAAGCATTTTTGGGGGCAAAATCCACGGTAGTTCGCACTTGAAAAATTGCCCATTCGTCTTCGATTTGGTTGGTTTCCGAAGGTTGAATAAATTCGGCGGGTTCCAAAACGTGAGCTAACATAAATACATGACAGGCAAGCACTCCATAGGTCATAAAAGCAATTAGAAAACCGATCGCTATTTCTAGGGGACTATAACCAACTAGAAGAGGAATGCCAATAAACCAGAAGAGATAAACAATTTTTCCGCTCAATAAAACGAATAGATCGATCGGTTTAGGATTGGGAATTTTAATCTCGCCAAAACGATGACCAAAGAGAATAGAGCGCACATCGGAGAATGACCAATAGATAGGAATTATAGCGTAGAGAATCGGGATAAATAAATGTTGATAACGATGATACCATTTATGCTCGGCATGGGGAGTCATTCGCACCACACCATCGCCGTGAATTTCCACATCGTACCCTAAAACATTGGTGTAGGTATGATGGAGATAATTATGACGAAAACGCCAGAGATAACTGGAAGTACCGATGATATAATCGTAGCTCATGCCCATGAGAGAATTAACCCATTTTTTACTAGAATAGCCGCCATGGTTGGCATCATGACCAATGCTAAAACCAATCCCTGCTAATCCTCCCCCTAAAACCATGCAACCGATAATTTTTAGCCACCAGATATCTGGACCAAAAAGCACAAATAGCCAAGCGGCAATTACCCAGGTTAAAATCGCGATCGTCTTCAGATACATGGCCAAATTATCTCTGGTGGGGATGCCGTTTTCGGTAAAATAAGCATCAACCCGTTTATTCAATTCCTTTCTAAAACCCTGATTTTCGGTAAAGGTTACTCGCATTCCTATTTTTGTCCTAGAAGTTGGTATAACGGCAATTTGTAGCAGCTCAGAGTTAATTTATGAGTCTTTTGCTGGTTTGCTAAGGCTGTCTCACTATAACTGATAGTTTCTCATCAGTCTCTCATCTATTGTCAGAGAAAGAGGTGCGCTTGGCAAGGGAATCGCTCAATTTCTTTGCTACTCTTGCATAAAATCCTCGGTTTTTACCTAATCAGATAGCAGATACCTGTAGCCGGTGATAGAGATGAGCGTTAGGTACTTTTATACTACTATTAAAGCGATTGAAGGCGATCGAGTTTTCTGGTACGAAGTGCCACAATTAAGAAGATCAATCGATGCGATCGCTGGAAGCGTGGCAAATGACGAAGCGGTGTATCTTGATCTGTGGCAATGGTTACAGAATGATCCTAATAACCAATTAGTCAAGTCTCATTGGATGGTTTTTTTACAATATCGCTCCTGTATAGTAACGCAAAGGGTCTATCAAAATGTTGGCCATCGGATCGATGCCGATTATGACACCCTATTCTACTATTTGCTGAATTTGCTTGCCACGGCAATTATTAATAATCCTAGCAATTTTTACGGTAACTTTCAGGATAAAAAGACCAAACCCAGATTTTTTCGCTTAATCTTAGAAAAATGGACAGATAAAAAATTAAGAAATACTCTCTATAATTTCCTGCGAGGAGAGTATAAAACTATTGGCAGGACTAATCTCGGTATAGTCAGTCTTTTTAGTGCGAACAAAATTCAAAAAGTTTTACGAGCATCGGGTATCTTTACCGAGAATCATCTGCTAATATTTAACTGTTTTCGAGAGGTAAAAAAAGCTTCTCTTAGATCATTGGATAACTGGCAAGAGGAGGATTGGCAACAGGTAATTGATCGCTTGCGGCAGTTACAACCGCAAGTTATTCTCACCGTGGGGGAAGTGCAAGCAAAACTCAATCAAATAGGGGAGATAATGCGTAATCGCATCGATCCTCCTTACTCTAAATTTGAGCCGACTAATTATGACCATGATAGCAATTATTTTTGGAAAAATCTCCCCAGCAAGAGGACAAGTCAAGACTTACTACAACAGCAAGAAATCCAGGAAGATATTAAGAAGTTATTAATCACTCAAGAGGAGGAAGTTAAACAGATTGTATATTGTTACTATCATGAAAAGATGACGCAAGCACAGATCGCTAATCAATTGGGAGTTCATTCATCTACTATTAGTCGAGAAATAACCCAATTATGTAAAAAAATTTATCAGCTACTCTGTGCAAGGGAAGGCAAAGATTGTCCTAAGTTGTTAAATGAGATTAAATTAGAATCTCGGCAAAAACAAGAGATCGATGCTTATCTAGAATATTTTTGTCAGTCCTACTTAACTTAAATCTAATCTGTTAGGAAATACCATGAAAGTCAACCTCGATATTTTGCAACAAATTAACCCGAAATCCCTTTGGCTAACTTTTTCGGAAACAGAGATTAAACAAGCTCGATCGATTCTCGGTCAATACTCTAATCAAACCGCCAAAAATCAGGCTTTGATTAATTACTTAGTCCAAATATGCTTAAGCAATTGGCTGAAAGATAATCTTGATTCTTCTCTTCAAATAATACCTAAAAACCATCAGTATCTTTGGGAGTTTATTAACGGTTTTACTTGGCAAATTCAAGATAAAAAAGTTACTGCTATTCCCAGCAAATCGATTGACATTGAGGGATTGACAATAGAGCAAGAATGGGTTGATATTCCCGATTTAGCGGCTGATTTTTATCTAGCGGTGCAGGTGGATTTAGCAGAAAAATTCCTCAATATCTGGGGTTTTATATCCAGAAAAGATGTTAAAAATCTCGCAGAATACGATCCAATTTACCATCAATATTATTTGGACAGTGAGCAAATTATTGATGATTTAGATATTCTTTGGCAGAGTTGTTTAGAGGGAGAAAGTGAAAAAGGAAAACTGGAATCTCTAGCAACCTTATCGCCAGCAACAGCAGAAAATTTAATTAAAAAGTTAGGTCAAGTTTCACCCTATTCTCCGAGATTAGATGTTAGTTTTCAGCAGTGGTTAGCTTTATTAAATAATCAACAATGGCGAGAAAAACTTTATCAGCAGCGTTTAGAGGTAATCCCCACTAAACTTAGTCAATGGTTGCAGGGAATTATTAGCGAGAAATGGCAGGAAATCCTCAGCACTATCGACAGTTATCGTCCAATTAATCTAGGGTTTTTGTTGGCTGCTGAAAAAATCAGCAGCCGAGAATCTCCGGCAGATATTCAGCGAGAAATTAGACAACTGTATGCTAGTCAAAAAGAGGTGAAATTTTCGGAACATTTAACCCCAGAGGAAGCTTTAGCAAAACTACAACATCAAACCCAAGATGAAACTATTCGCTGGCAAGCGGCCGAATATCTCTGGAATATCGATCCTCATTATCCCAATGCTGCTATCCGTAAAATGCTCGATGTGGGTAGTCAATTAATGGGTTATAAAATCGCTTTAATGGTGGGAGTTTTATCGACCAGTGACCAGAGAATTGCTGTCTTAATTCGTGCCTATGCCATGGACAATTTTGCCAAGCTACCCCCCGGTTTATCTTTGCAAATTAGCGATGAAATAGGCCAATTAATCCCCAGTTTAGAAGCAAAAGCAAGGGAGAAACCCTTAGATAGCTATCTGCAACTTTATTTTCTAGCTGATGCCGACGATCGCTTTAATGTTAACCTAAGTTTAGGGAACAGTAGCATTACCGAGCAGTTTAGTATTTAATAGAGATAGCAGAAAATGTCAAGGATAAAGACATGAGCAGAGTTGTGATTCTGAAAATTGGGGAGGGAAATTTTGCAACGGGATTTTCCGTCACTCTAGAAATTCGTGACAATCATCTCTTGATAGCACCTTTTGCTGAGGGTAGATTAGTCCCTAACCTTGACATTGCTGACGCTTTGCAAAATTATCGTCGAGCTTATTATCATTGGGTAAAAAGTCAACCCAGTTTAGGAATTACCGTTCCTCATAGTATGATCACCAATGCAGCGGTAGGTGATCCTAGAGACAACCTGAGACAAGCTACTCAAACTTTAAAAGATAGCCTAAATGAATGGCTAAACTCTAGTTATCTGAGTTCGATACAAAATCATATTTTGTTCCATATAGGTACTGAGTCAGAAGTAAGATTTTTTATCCAAACTACCCACTTTGATTTACAACAAATTCCCTGGGAGTGTTGGAATTTTTTACACGAATGGTGTCCCGATGTGGAAATTGCTCTTACCATCCAGAGAAATCCTCCGATAATTAACCTTACTCCGCCGATTAAGGTTTTAGTAATTTTGGGTAATATTGACATAAAAAACGAGCATAATTCCCTGTGTTTATCCAGTTTGCAAACGGTCTTACGAAACCCAGATAAGGTTTCTATGCAAATATTGAGTACCAGTTCAGAAGTTCCTATTTCAACGAAAAATATTCACAATGAGTTGATCAAAAATCAATGGGATATTGTAGTTTATTTAGGTCATAGTCAAACCAGTAGCGACGGTCACGATGGAGTTTTTATCATTGATAATAATACGGCTTTATCTCCCGAACATAACTTAAGAAATTCCCTAGAAGTAGCTGTTAAAAAAGGCTTAAAACTTGTTATCTGTAATTCCTGCGATGGGTTAGGTATTGGTCGTCAGTTGGCTAATATCGGAGTACCACATATTATTGTTATGAAAGAACCCATCGCTGTGCGGGTTGCTTTGAGATTTCTAGAAGTTTTTCTTCCCAATTTTCTCGGACATAAATCCCTACAAGAATCCTTAACAATCGCTCGGCAAGAATTAAAATTACACGAATTTGAGGTGGATGCTGCTAGTTCTTCTTTACTGCCTCGTTTGATAGAAAATCCTGAAGAACCACCATTAATTTTACCTTTACCTCCTGAAAATATAGGAGACGGTCCCCAAGAAGATTATGGTCAAAGTTGGCCTGTACGTCTATTGCGTCACTGGAAACAAGCTCTGTTATTTATTTTAAGTATTCTGGTAACTTTATCAGTTTTATATTGGGGAGGAGTATTTTCCGATGATGCCAGTAAATACCCAGAAATTAGCTTAGGTGAAGAAATATTATTAAAGACAAACCGACAAGATAACATTATTGAACGGGGAAGACAAGCTTTTAAAAATAAAGAATATAAACAAGCAATTCAGCTTTTTAAAAAATCCCTTGATCGCTTGCCCAATAATCCAGAGATTCGCATCTATTATAATAACGCTCGTGCGGTCTATCAAGACAGAAATCCCTTAAAAATTGCCACCAGTGTTCCTCTTGGTAATAATCCAGAAATTGCTCAGGAAATTTTACGAGGTATTGCTTTATTGCAACAGGAGTTAAACGATGAACAGGCCAAAAACCCCGAGTTTCACTTTCTACAGGTAGTGGTAGCTAATGATAATAATAGCGCCGCAGATGCCAAAGATCGAGCCGAAAAATTTGTTAAAGATCCGTCAATCATAGCAGTGGTTGGTCATAATGCTTCTGCTGCTAGTGAAGCGGCCAAAGATATCTATGTACAAGGGAAAATTGTGGCCCTATCTCCCACCAGCTTTTCCCTGAAAATATCTGGTAATGGCTATATATATAAAATGGTTCCCGATCTGGAAACTTTTGCCACAAGCTTAAGTGAATATATCCGCGAACAAACTGACAAGCTAATTATCCAAAACCCCACTAATTTAATTTGTTACGATAGTCGCTCTGGGGATAATTATAACTTTGCTCAAAAATATAGAAACATTCTTCTCGGTCAGCAGTTTCAAACATTCGTTAAAGATGAAGATTTTGACTGCAATATCGAACCAAAAATTAATTTAGATGAACAGGAAATTTATCAAAAAATCGCTCAATATCAAGTAAATATTCTCATGGTTGCTCCCTATATTAACGATCTGAAAAGAGCCGTCAGTATCTTTAAGCAACGTCCCGCACAACAGTTAAACTTAGTAATTTTGGGTTCCCCCTCTTTTCAAAGTTATCTCACCCTTGCAGAAGGTGAACAGGGGGTAGAAAATTTAGTTATCACCGTGCCTTGGTATGATCTCACACGAGATAATTATATCCACAGTTTTTGGCAAAATAAGATCAATGTTTGGCGCACTCCCATGGCCTACGATGCGACCAAAGTTATCCTCAACGCTTTGCGACAGTTATCCCAACAAGGACAAAAATTCGATCGAAAATTGTTAAATCAAGTTTTAAGAAACGATTTTTCTATTGAAGGAATGACTGGCACTGTTAGATTCGATGAGAATGGTGTCCGCAACATGAACAATAATCCTGATGATCGCCGCTACTTGATTCTACAGGTCAAAAATGGTCAATTTGTCCCCCTCGCTCCCATTAAATCTGCCGGTCCAGTCTAAACCTTCCTATCCTTGTCAAGACTTTTTACAAAACTTAACCTTATCCACTGCATTAAAGTTGGCCATCACTCCTAATTAACAGGTAACACCTCTAGGAGACAAACGGCATGAAATTGTTAAAAAAATTAACCCCAAAGGCCTTGATTTTTTGGCTGATCGGTGATAGGGCAGGAAATTCTCTCCTGGCGATCTGGAATTGGTTGTGGGGTATTCCCATCGAATCCGGCGGCAAAATTGCCGTAGAATCGGCCAAAGAATCCCTAGAATCGATGCAAAAATCCCTAGCGGAATTGACAGAATCGGTGGCGAAAGTAGTAGCAGCCCAGCAATCAGCCCAAGCACAATACGAGGCGAAAAAACAGGAACACACAAACTACTTGCAACAGGCTGTCACCGCTCAAAAAAAAGGTCTTCAAGAAGCAGCAAGACTAGCTATGGTTAAGGTTCTCTCCCTAGAAAAAATTCTACCCGCTATGAAAGATCGGGTCGATAATGCCGAAAAAGTGGTCATTGCTGCTAAGGAAAAACTTCGCCAAGAGCAGGAAAAAATCGAACATTATAAATTAGAAATGAGCAACTTAAAAGCGATTAGTTCCATGAATGAGGCTTTAGGTAAAATAAACGAATTTGATAGTAGTCTCAACCTCAATACCTCCCGCGATCGCTTTGAGGATGCCAATGAAGCGATTAAAGACCGTTATCGAAAAGAAAACGCCTATAGTGAATTAAGCGAGAACTATAGCGAGAAATTAGATCAAGAAATCGATTTCTTAAGTCTTGATGACGAAATTAACCGCCGTTTAGCCGAATTCAATCAGCAAAGTTAAGGAGTAAAGCGATGACAAAGACTGGCAAAAAAGCGAGCTTACCGCCAATTTTCTATATTTTACTGGGGTTGATCGGTTGGTTTCTTTTTCCCCAAATATTGGCAATATTTGCCCCAAAAGCCGATAATAATCCCCGCATCAGTTACGGCAATCATCTCCTGATCAAAACTAATTCTAACACCACCAAAGAATCAGCGATCGCTGCCATTGCTCAAGGTGATCACCAAGAAGCAGAGCAACTCCTGCAAAAATCCCTCGCTCAACATCCCAACGATCCCGAAAGCGTAATTTATCTCAGCAACCTGCAAACTGGCTCAAATCCCTTCAAAATCGCCGTTGTTGTGCCAGCGACAACTAATCCCAACGTCGCTCAGGAAATATTGCGAGGAGTCGCCAGCGCACAAACCCAGATCAATCAACAGGGAGGGATCAACGGCAGAAAACTGATGGTTATCGTGGTTAATGACGATAATCAGCCGCAGATATCGAAAGAGGTAGCTGGTGAATTAGTCAAAAATCCCGATATTATCGCTGTTGTCGGTCATAATGCCTCCGATGCCAGTTTAGCCGCCGCTCCCATCTACGAAAAAGGCGGTTTGGTGATGATTTCTCCCACCTCCCTGGCTAATAATCTCTCCGGTGCGGGAAATTATATCTTTCGTCTGGTGGCTTCTAACGGCAAAATTACGGAAAAATTAGCAAATTACATAGTAAATACTGCTAAAGTCCAGAAAATTGCTTTTTGCTACGATTCTCAAGCTCCTGATAATATTTCCTTTAAAGATGAGTTGATGGCTAATGTGGCGAAAAAAGGCGGTCAAATTGTGCCGATTGTCTGCGATCTGAGTGTACCCAATTTTAAGGCCGATCAAGCTCTTAATCAGGCGATTTCTGGGGGTGCTAACGGCCTATTTGTCGTCGCTCATGTTAATCGTCTCGATCCCGTTTTTGAGGTTATTCGCTCCAATCGTCAGCGTTTGCCTCTGTTTAGTAGTCCCACCCTCTACAATATTCGCACCCTCGAAGATGGCGGCAAAAACGTCCAAGGTTTAACCCTTGCCGCACCCTGGCACCCCTCGGTTAACCAGACTTTTGCCAATCTTATGCAGGAACAGTGGCGCGGTCCAGTTAGTTGGCGCACAGCCACCAGTTTTGACGCTACACGGGTGATTATTGCTGGTTTAAGGGAAAATACCCATCGTCAAGGCCTACAATCCCTGCTGCGCTCTGGCAATTTTCATCAAACAGGGGCCACCGGAAAAATTAGCTTTGATCCCAATACTGGCGATCGCATTGGTCAGCCGGTCTTAATTCAAGTGCGCTCGACTCCCTCCGGTGAGCAGTTTGTCCCTTTACCTTGAAAAGTCCCCAGTCCACCAAAGTTGGGAGAGTTGGCAACTCTCCCCCCAAAAAATGATCAAAAATTACGATTATTTCAATGTTCAACCCTGAGCAAGAAATGAATGGCTAATATGTTAAAATGCGCTTAGATATTTGTAAAAATTTTCCCTTGTATGGATATCGTTATTATCGAGGATGAAATTGAAATCGCCCATTTGATTCAGCAAACTTTAGAGCGGGAGTCCTTTACTTGTCATCTGGCTTATAATGGTAGGGTAGGACTAGAACTATTTTATCAAAAGCAACCAGACTTAGTTATTTTAGATTTAATGTTACCCGAATTAGACGGACTAGAATTGTGTGCTAGAATCCGCCAAAAACCGGGGACAAAAGACCCCTATATCTTAATGTTAACCGCTAGGGGAGAAGAAATTGATCGCATTATCGGTCTATCTACGGGAGCCGACGATTATATGGTCAAACCCTTTAGTCCCCGGGAATTAACCGCTCGCGTGAGAGCCTTATTAAGACGTAGTTTAAGACACGATAGTCAACCCCAACAACTCCATCGCAGCCGTCATTTTATTATCGACTTAGATCAACATTCTGCTCTTCGTAAATTGGAGGGAATGCCGGAAGAAACCCTCGATTTAACCACCTTAGAATTTAATTTATTAGCTACCTTTGTCAGTTATCCCAATCGCGTCTGGAGTCGCACCCAATTAATCGATAATCTCTGGGGGAATGATTTTTTTGGCGATGAAAGGGTAGTAGATACCCATATCCGACGCTTACGCAAAAAAGTAGAACCCGATCCTGCTAATCCTATCTTTATCAAAACTGTAGTCGGTGTCGGTTATAAATTTGAGGATGACATTGTCTAGAAACTATTGATCGGTAATTGGCAGTAAGCAAAAGGCAAAAGGCAAAAGGCAAAAGGCAAAAGGCAAAAGGCAGCTTTGTTCTCCCCACACCCCACACCCCACACCCCACACCCCACACCCCACACCCCAACCCCAATAAAAAATTCTCCCTAAAGGCATTTAAGCAGTCTTTAACCCTTATGTGCTACAATTTTTGAAGATTTTGCCATTCATTTAGGTTCAATCAGGAATCACAGCCTTTTCAGGGAAATTTTATGACAAGTAACTACGGCGCGGAACAGATACAAGTTCTCGAAGGGTTAGAACCAGTCAGGAAGCGGCCGGGGATGTATATCGGTACGACCGGGCCGCGGGGACTACATCATTTAGTCTATGAAGTGGTGGACAACTCGATCGATGAGGCCCTAGCGGGTTACTGTACTCATATCGAAGTGGATATCAAGGCCGATGGTTCCGTCAGCGTCACTGACGATGGCCGGGGTATTCCCACCGATGTTCACCCCACCACGGGTAAATCTGCCCTCGAAACCGTTCTCACTATACTTCATGCCGGCGGTAAATTTGGCAGTGGTGGTTATAAAGTGTCGGGAGGGTTACACGGAGTCGGGATTTCCGTCGTTAATGCTCTTTCTGCATGGGTCGATGTGACAGTCTGGCGCGATCATAAAGTACATACCCAACGCTACGAAAGAGGTATCCCCGTCACAGAATTGGTCAGCAGTCCCAGTCAAGAGGAAAAAACGGGAACTAGGGTTAATTTCCTGCCAGACACCGAAATTTTTAGCCAAGGCATCGAATTTGATTACAGTACCCTCTCCGGACGTTTACGAGAACTAGCCTACTTAAATGCGGGTGTTAAAATCACCTTTAGCGATTACCGTCCCGAAGAACCCCACATCGAAACCTATTGTTATGAGGGGGGTATTAAAGAATACGTCGCCTATATGTGTCGGGAAAAAGAAACCCTGCACAAAGATATTATCTATGTATCGGGGGAAAAGACGGGAATTAATATCGAAGTGGCTTTTCAGTGGTGTATAGATGCCTATAGCGACAATATTCTCGGTTTTGCTAATAACATCCGCACCATTGACGGGGGAACTCATCTAGAGGGATTAAAGGCAGTTCTGACTCGTACTTTAAATAATGTTGCTCGTAAACGCAATAAAATTAAAGAAAACGAGCCTAATCTAGCGGGGGAAAACGTCCGCGAGGGTTTAACCGCCGTTATTTCCGTAAAAGTCCCCGAACCGGAATTCGAGGGCCAAACCAAGACCAAATTGGGTAACACCGAAGTCCGGGGTATCGTCGATTCGCTGGTGGGGGAAACTCTCAACGAATACCTAGAACAAAATCCCCAAGTGGCCGACACGATTATCGAAAAAGCAGTACAAGCGTACAAAGCGGCGGAAGCAGCCCGACGGGCCCGGGACTTAGTACGACGGAAATCGGTCTTGGAATCCTCACCTTTACCGGGTAAATTGGCTGATTGTAGCGAAAGAGACCCGGAAAAGTCAGAAATTTACATCGTCGAAGGTGACAGCGCCGGTGGTTGTTTTCATGGTGATACAGAAATCGCCCTTGTCGATGGACGCAACCTCAGTTTTAAACAGCTAGTGACCGAACAAGCCCAAGGAAAGGAACATTTTTGTTATACCATTCGTGACAATGGCACGATCGGGGTTGAACGAGTTATTAATGCCCGCATCACCAAAAAAGACGCAGAAGTAATTAAAATTACTCTCGATCATGGTGAAGCGATTATTTGTACTCCTGACCATCTTTTCCTGTTAAGAGATGGTAGCTATAAACCTGCTGCGGCTTTAACTCCAGAAGATGCTTTAATGCCTTTGTATCGGAAATTGTCCGATCTTCGTGACCCCGGAATCACCATTAACGGTTATGAAATGGTCTGGAATCCCGCTTCCGATTCTTGGTTGTTCACTCATGCGATCGCTGATTGGTATAATCGTTGGCAGGGAATTTATCAACTCGAAGATGGAGAACATTGTCATCACATAGACTTCAATAAACTGAACAATAATCCCTCCAATCTTCAAAGATTATCCATTCAGGATCATTTGGAATTACATCGTTATCACATTCAGAAAACTTTACATCGTCCTGAAGTGATCGAAAAATGTCGTCAACTTCGTCAGACTGATGAATTTCGCTTGATGATGAGTCAACGAATGTTAGAACCAGAAACAAGGCAAATTTTATCAGAACAAGCCAAAGCACAATGGGAAGTAGCAGCATATAAAGCCTACATGACCGAAAAATGGCGCACTTTCTACGATACAAATGAGGAATACCGCCGACACAATGCCGAACAACTTTATCAAGCACAACAGCAATATTGGAGTAACCAGACAAATCGCCAAGCACAAGCGGATAAAGTTCGTCAATACTTTATCGACCATCCTGAACAGCGTCAAGTTTATTCTGAAACTGCCAAACAACAATGGCAAAATCAGGATTTACTATCATGGCGACGGGAGAAAACTAAAGAACAATGGACAGGGGAATTTCGTTCAAAACGTCGTGATGCTTTGAATAAAACTTACTATCAAAAAACCCTAGCGACCTTAAAACAAATTGAGATCGAACGAGGTTATATTGATTTGGAAGCTTATCAAAAATATCGGCTTCAGACGCGGGATAAATCAATATTGCGATTTGATTCTTTCTGCGATCGCTACTTTGATGGTGATAAAAATAAAGCCTTAGAAGCGGTGTCTAATTACAATCATCGAGTTGTGGCGATCGAGCGATTAGAAACAAGATTCGATGTCTATGATATCGAGGTTCCTCATACCCATAACTTTGCCCTTGCTTCCGGCGTTTTCGTCCATAACAGTGCCAAACAGGGGCGCGATCGTCGTTTTCAAGCGATTCTACCTCTGCGGGGAAAAATCCTCAATATCGAAAAAACCGATGATGCCAAAATCTACAAAAATACGGAAATTCAATCCTTGATTACGGCTCTCGGTTTAGGAATTAAAGGAGAAGATTTCGACCCCTCACAATTGCGCTATCATCGCATTGTTTTAATGACTGACGCTGATGTGGATGGCGCCCACATCCGAACTTTGTTGTTAACTTTCTTCTATCGTTATCAGAAGAATTTAATTGATCAAGGTTATGTATATATCGCCTGTCCTCCTCTCTATAAATTGGAACGCGGTAAAAATCATTCCTACTGCTATAGCGATCGAGAATTACAGCAAAAGATAGCGGAATTTCCCTCCAATGCTAACTACACAATCCAACGTTTTAAAGGGTTAGGAGAAATGATGCCCCAACAACTTTGGGATACTACTATGAATCCCGAAACTCGCACTTTAAAACGGGTGGAAATCGAAGACGCAGCCAAAGCAGAGGAATTATTTACCATTCTTATGGGCGATCGAGTTGCCCCCCGGCGAGAATTTATCGAAACCCACGGATCGCGTTTAAATCTTACGGATTTGGACATTTAAACCGTAACTTTGGGCTGTGTTAGTCTAGGCTAATACAGCCCCCGATAAAATCCCTAAATCCAGTTACTAATCGGAGGGTTAGGGATTCAAGGAACCCGGGGCGCATTCCAGAACTTCATCGAAAAAATCAGCCGGCAGCGGGGGATTATCGGGGTCTTCTAGGGCATTTTTGGCAATTTCCGCCTCGCTCATCTCTTTAACTTTCTCCCAGTTCGTTTTGCCTTTCAACTTCGCCCACTGTTCGCGGGTGACTCTGGTAATATGTTCTTCGTTCACGGTTGTTAGCCCTCCTAGCACTAATTATTCGACGAACCGAGCCACGCCATGTATAAACCACCACCAAAACGATATTATCGATTGTACCCACTAGAATCACTCGAATTTCGCCGTAATTCTGACGGGTATCCACGCGCTCAATTATTGGACCCCTAAAAATCGCTTCCAGGTCGGCGAAATCTATGCCGTGTTTTTCTATAGCGGTTCTCGCATCTGTGCGGCACACTTAAACCTTTGCTGATTAAGCTGTTCAGGATCGGGAATGTACCTCTTGTGAATCAGAAACGCTATATATTAGCCTGACGCTTATTTTCATCCCACTCGAAAAGTTGCGGGGTCGTCATTGATGTCGCCGTTGAGGATAACTACCTGAGATCGATCGAAATGGGATTTAATAAAAATAAGGCCGCATGACTAGCCATTTCTTCTGATAAATAAATCTTTTTATATTTAATAATCCCCGTTTCTAGAAAAGAATCCCTTAAAATGGCTTTTGTCCCACTATTAAAGTCCGCTTCGTAAAAAACTTCTTTAATTCCCGAAGAAATAATTAGTTTTAAACAGGAAATACAGGGTTCTAAGGTAACATAGATACTAGCTCCTTGGGTAGAAATACCGTGTTTAGCCGCTTGAGCGATCGCATTAGCTTCGGCATGAATTGCCCGAGAGGGAATTTCTCCGGATTCTCGACAGGTTCCCAAACCGGGATAACAAAAACCCTGGGCAGTACAATGAACTGTTCCTGATGGAGAACCATTGTAACCCGTGGCTAAAACCTGCCGATCTTTGACAATTACCGCACCGACGGGAAAAGCTAAACAGGTGGATCTGGTGGCGGCTAATTTAGCGATCATCAAAAAATATTCGTCCCAAGTCGGTCTTTTTTCTTCAGAGTTGATCACGGTTTTATACCAAGCTAGAAAAAGCGAAAAAGAGGGGGTTATCTCTGATAGCTTATCATTAGATGACCTCTAAACCAATTAAAGCACCAACCTGACCATCGATCACTAGGCAATAGCCACAAGCAACCCGGTCAGTAAACCGAATATCGGTGAATAATATTACTTAAAACTGATCACCTTAGTTAGTGAATACTGGTTAATAGTCACCAGCCTCTTCTAACTGATAACTGCTCACTGCTCACTGATTAATGCCTAGCATAAAAACGACAAAAAACTCGAAAGTTAATAATAATTTAAATAATTTGACTGCTTGAGAATAATTGAGATTTTGGCTGATAGCTAAACCCTGACGACCAGAAAAATAACAGAAATTCTTAAGAAGCTAAAGGGTTTAAATCCCCAGAGAGGGCATTGTAAAATGAAGCGGTTAGTTATCTACTAGAAGAGAGGACTTTTCCGTCCTAGCGACGCAATTCTATGGAAATCTTTAACCCAAATTGCCAAGGAGACTGAATTTTAATGTCTGTTAATTTTCTAGGGGTTGGTTTGTTTCACCCTCTCCTGACCCCTTATCTCGCCCTCCATATACCCGACGGCTTTTTGAGTCCATCGGTGAGTCTATTTACTTGGATAATTGCCGTTGTCCTGATTAGCTTTTCTCTCAAAAAAGTGCGCGGTCACTACGCTGAACGGGCTGTACCTTTGATGGGAGTTTGTGCCGCCTTCATTTTTGCCGCCCAGATGATTAATTTTCCCATTCCGGGGGGAACCTCCGGACATTTGTTAGGGGGGACTCTCGCGGGGGTTTTACTCGGTCCCTGGGCGGGTTCTCTGGTGATGGCGGTGGTTTTTATTGTTCAAGCTTTATTTTTTCAAGATGGCGGTTTAACAGTTTTAGGGGCAAATATCGTCAATATGGGTCTGATCGGGACTTTTGGCGGTTATTATCTCTATCTGGGGATTAGAAAAGCCCTCGGTTTTCATCGTTGGCGCAGTATGGCGATCGCTGTTGCCCTGGCCGCTTGGACAAGTGTGGTGGTGGCTGCGTTAGCTTGCGCCCTGCAATTGGCTTTATCGGGGACTGTACCGCCTTTAGTCGCCCTTTTTGCCATGTTATCTTGGCATATCCTCATCGGTATCGGGGAAGCGGTGATTACCGTTTTCGCTGTCGGTTATATCTGGCGAACCCGTCCCGATCTCCTCTACGATCCGCCCCATTCCGTTAATACTTCTGTTTCCCCTTCCTAAGCTTCCCGTCAATAAAGCAATTAAGTCGATGAATATTCGCAGAAATAGCCAATTTTTCCTGATTGGCTTGGTATTGTCCCTAATTATCGCCGTTTTTCTTTCTCCCTTTGCCAGTCCCGATCCCGACGGACTCGATCGAGTGGCGGAAGACTTACAATTTAGCCAAAAAGAAGACCCTAACGCCCTCGGTAATCAATTACCCTCCGCCCGAATTTTTGATGGTTATGCCCTCAAAGGTGTTCCCGAAGGTGTGGCCACTCCCCTCGCCGGTTTTCTGGGAACTCTTGCCACTTTCGGCATCGCTTGGGGTATCGGTAAATTAGTCATTCCAAAATCCCAAAATCAGGAATAAGTGGATAGGAGTCGAGAAGTGGGGTAGTGGGGTAGTGCGGCATTTGGCTGAAATTTCCCTAAATCCCTAAATCCCGGCTCTTCTAGGTTCTGTGTGAGCATGGTATAATAGTAACACAGAACAGGAGGTGGGTTATGTGGATAAATTTTGATCAACTCCTCGATTTACCAAATGTAACAGTGGTCAATTATCAAAAAATTGATGAGACAATTT
>NZ_JADBUB010000062.1:0-11569 GCF_020245865.1 Microcystis sp. M169S2 | reverse complement strand
CAAGGTGCGATCGCAGACTACAATCAAGCCATTAATATCAAACCCGACTATGCTCTTGCCTACTACAATCGCGGGAATGCCAAGTATAACTTAGGAGACAAGCAAGGTGCGATCGCAGACTACAATCAAGCCATTAATATCAAACCCGACTATGCTCTTGCCTACTACAATCGCGGGTTTGCCAAGAAAAACTTAGGAGACAAGCAAGGTGCGATCGCAGACTACAATCAAGCCATTAATATCAAACCCGACTATGCTCTTGCCTACTACAATCGCGGGAATGCCAAGTATAACTTAGGAGACAAGCAAGGTGCGATCGCAGACTACAATCAAGCGGCACAACTTTACGCGCAGCAAGACAATATGGAAATGTATCTCAAAGCTCTCGATAACATCAAAAATCTTGAAAAGTAATTTTGGGGAAGGTTGTTCTCATAAAAAATAGCTGTTACTAAAATTAAAAAATCAAAATAAAGGACTGATGAATTAATCTATAATGCAAGAGACAGGAGCTATTAGCGGCAGGCTATTTGAACCATCTAAAGCGGGAGGTAAAATTCTTAAATTATCCTATCAAAAAATAAAAAACTAGGCTATCCCACTGGACAGCCACCCGATCCCGATCTGGCTTACAAGTTGTGGAATAATGCTCACACAGCAACCCTTGAAGATTATGGTTTAAAAGAAGGATTTGGCGTTTTATTTCACCCAAGTATAGAGGATTAATCATGAAAGATACCGTACAGTTAACCCAACTTGAATTGGTGCTTCTCCAATTAGTTGAAAAAGGAAAAGGAAAATGGAGTTGGTACGAATTAGCTAACGCACTTTCCCGCCGAGATGTTCCTAGCCGTAGCGTGTGGATCTGAGAAGGGAACAGGGGGTCTTTGGTCGATTCTCGTTTTTTCTTCTCTCGCGCAAAGACTCGTAACCTGTAAGATATAACAACTTCAGGCAATTTGTCAAGCTTAGTTTTGGAGATTTCTAGAACGAAAACATAGGCTTTTTCCTACTTCAATACCTGGCACTGGTTGCTGTCATCAATCTATCGGTTTCCAGTAGTAAGCTACTTTGCAGATAAGTCAACTTTTAATTCTCGCTCTTCTACTATTCTTTACCCCTCATCAATAAACGGGTTTTTAATATTTAAACTGGAAATCCCCTTAAAATCATCAACATTTCTAGTTACCAAACATCCATTTTGGCTCAATGTTGTCGCGGCAATAATGGCATCGGGAATCTTGATTTTATACTGTCGTTTCAGTTGAATAGTCAGATCTTCAATTTCTCTCAATATGGGAATTAATTCAAACTGTGAGAGTAAATCTTCAATTATCTGCTCTTCTTCCTTAGACAAAGTAGGAAAACTGAGTAACTCAATTCTGACAATTGGTGAGATAAAAATCTGATGCAAACTCAAAAAAGCTGGGGAGAAAAAAGAAGTAACTATATCATCATCGGCTAAATAATAAATAAAAATATTGGTATCATAGACGTATTTCATCCATCCCACTCCCGACGAAGAGACTCTACATGAGATAGCATTGCCGCTTTTTTATCCTTAAGAATACCTTTGGCTTTAACCACCTTTTGATAATCTTTTTGCCAAAGCTGAAGCAGTGAATCTGGCACGTCTGCTGTAATGAAATTTTCATCTTCAGCAATCAGATAATTCCTTGGTATTTTAATCAGTGGCAAAGCTTTTCTCCTAATACCAAACAGTATTTAATGTCTCTCTCTGTCATAGACTATCATTATATATCATCCTTTCCTCATGAATCCCTGACCTCCCAGAAAAATCCAATCATCGCGGCGGTAATCCAAAAATAGTAATAAGTAAAGACTGTAACCAATTAATCGATGCTTGAGTTTGCTCGACCGTCATCCGATTTCTTCTTTCTGCGACTAGGAGAGTATTGACAATCTCTAAAGACCAAATTTCGAGAACAAATGCTTCGGCGTTTGGCATTATGTCTAATACTGCGTTAGCATAATCATTATCTTCATCGACCAAACATCAGCTAATTGCTACCGAACAATCTAAAACGAACTCAATCAAAACCGCCTCCCTTCTTCTCGCATGGCACGAATTTCACTTTTAGGTAAAGCTACAGTTTTTTGAAGGCGGCGCATTCCTGAAATAGCTTGGGTAATAGATTGCTCTACTACTGGGTTGCCCCAGGCATTATAGCGAGGTTTTCTTTCCTCTTTTCTACTTGCTAAATCTTCACTGACTTCTTGAACCGCTTCAACGGTTACTGTAACATTTACTTCAGTGTCTTTAAAATCGGACGGTATATCTAAATGTAAGATTCCATCTCTACCAATCTGAGAACGTAGTTTAATTGTTGGCATATTAAAACCTCGTATATTCTTATCCTTTTGCCCCTTTATAAGCAGTAAAACGTAGTAAAACGTAGGGCGCGTTAGAATACAAAAATTGCTGCTTTGACTCGAAGGTGACAATCCGTCGTAAAACACCACCTCTCATCAACATTTACTCATACCGGCGGTTACGTTTGCGGATAATCCAGAGGATAAACCAGATAACGAGGACAAGTAGAGCTATTTTTGACACAGGAGCCAGATATTCTTCCACAAGGGGGTAATTTTTCCCTAAAAAGTAACCTGCTGCCGTTAAAAAAACGACCCAGAGGGTCGTGCCGATGGTGGAGTAAACTAAAAAGGGAATCATCGCCATGTGATTCATCCCGGCGGGTAGGGAAATCAAAGTTCGTACTCCGGGGACCAAACGACAGAGTAAAACCGCTTTACTACCGTGACGGTTAAACCATTGATTTGCTTTTTGAATATCTTTAGCGGAAACGGTAATCCATTTGCCGTATTTATCGGCTAGTTTTTCGATTTTTTCCTCATCCACAACCCGACCGAGATAATACCAAGGTAGCGCTCCGATGACCGTACCAAAAATCCCCGCTACCACTGCCGGAATAAATTGCATTTGTCCCTCATGGACGGTAAAACCCGCTAGGGGCATAATTAATTCCGAGGGAATGGGAGGAAAAAGATTCTCTAAAAACATTAATAGGGCTATGCCTAAATAGCCCATGGAAGTCATTGTATTTGTAATCCATTCAGTCATATTTTTTTAGGATTTAGAAAACAGTTTTAAAGTAAAAAAAGGGAGTGGGGGAGTGGCAAGAATAAATAAAAGCAATCTCCTGATAACTGACAACTGACAACTGACAACTGATAACTGATAACTGATAACTGATAACTGATAACTGATATTAGGTTCCGGAAGTCCAGGAGTTGATATATTCTAATTGGGCTTCGGTGAGGGTATCGATTTCAATCCCCATGGCTTGCAGTTTCAAGCGGGCAATTTCTTGGTCTAATTCGTAGGGAATTGAGTAGATGCCGGGGGCCAATTTACCTTGATTTTTAACCAAGTATTCTACACCGATCGCCTGGTTAGCGAAACTCATATCCATAACGGCGCTAGGATGACCTTCGGCGGCTGCCAGGTTAACTAGGCGACCTTCACCGATAACAACGACGGATTTACCGCTTTTTAGTCTATATTGTTGGGTAAAGTTGCGAACTTCCTTGACATTATCGGCTTTTGCGCCTAAAGCTTGCAGGTCGATTTCAATATCAAAGTGACCGGAGTTGGAAACAATCGCCCCATCTTTCATCAGGTCAAAATGTTCGGCCCGGATAACGTGCTTGTTACCAGTAACGGTGATGAAGATATCGCCTTCTTTAGCGGCTTCATCCATGGGCATAACCCGGAAACCGTCCATCGCTGCTTCAATGGCCCGCACAGCGTTGATTTCGGTGACAATTACATTAGAGCCTAAACCTTTGGCCCGCATAGCGACACCTTTACCACACCAACCATAACCAGCCACAACCACGGTTTTACCGGCGAGGAGGATATTGGTGGCGCGAATGATACCATCAAGGGTAGATTGACCTGTACCGTAGCGATTATCAAAGAAATGCTTGGTTTCTGCGTCGTTAACGTTCATTGCGGGGAAGGATAACACCCCGGCTTTGAGCATGGCTTGCAAACGGACGATACCGGTGGTAGTTTCTTCGGTAGTACCGATAATGTCGGGTAATTGGTGACTTCTCTCTTTAACCAGGGTGGCCACTACATCACAACCATCATCGATGATAATCTGGGGTTTATGATCGAGGGCGATTTGAACGTGACGGTGATAGGTGTCGTTATCTTCCCCTTTGATTGCATAAACGGGGATACCGTAATCAGCGACTAAACAAGCGGCCACATCATCTTGGGTGGAAAGGGGATTGCTGGCAATTAGTAACGCATCAGCGCCACCAGCTTTTAGTGCGATGGCTAAATTGGCGGTTTCGGTGGTAACGTGACAGCAAGCGACTAAACGCAGTCCGGCAAAGGGTTTTTCGATGGCGTAACGTTCGGCTAATTGACGCAAAACGGGCATTTCCCGACCGGCCCATTCGATGCGTTGTTTGCCGATGGGGGCTAAACTAATATCTTTAATGTCGTATTTCTGTTGAACTGGTGTTGCTACCATAAGGGGTTTTCCTTAAATACAAGCCTCGGCTATTGGTTAATTTAACTTAACATTGTCTGGGGATTTTGGCTAATGTCAAGCTTTCCACCGATTTTTTATATAGGAAAAAGTTATCAATCAGATTTACACTGGGTTACGCATTTTTTAATAACCGTGTTCAGCCAGAAATTCTAGGCTAATCTCGGTGGGAGCTTGATAAGAGCGCATTCCTAACAATTTTTCCACATATTTGCCTAAAATATCCCCTTCTAGATTCACCCAATCGCCTAATTTTAAATGGGAAAGATTGGTTTCGGCGTAGGTGTGGGGGATGACAGCCACTTTAAACCAGCTACCGTAGGCATCACAATCGGCCACGGTTAAACTAATGCCATTAACAGCTATACTGCCCTTACCGACGATATAACGAGCTATGTAGTTATTCCACTGCTCTTCTAGGGAACTAGGCGCAGCAAAGGTCATTTCCCAAGAATTAGCCACGATTATCGATTCGACTAAACAGCCAATACCATCCACATGACCGGTGACAAAATGACCGCCGATTTTACTACCCACCCGCAGAGAGGTTTCTAGGTTAACGCTGGTTTCTGTTTTAATCCTTCGTCCCAAAGTAGTGCGCTGTAGGGTTTCTGGGGAAGGGGTGGCCACAAAACCCTCTGAGAGAATTTCCTCGACTGTCAAACAAACTCCATCCACAGCCACACTATCACCAATCATTAAATCTTGGAGAATTGTATCAGAGGATACAGACAAATATAGTCTATCAGTATCCACGATCCGAATTTTTCCCAAGGCTTGAATTAATCCTGTAAACATCGGCTTTTTTCTCGACTATAAATCCTTATGAGTGAAAGATTGGGCATTTTCCCCGGAATAATCGGCTACAATATGACCATCTCCGGCTAATTGATATTTGTAGGTCACTAATCCCTCTAATCCCACCGGACCGCGGGGAGGCATTTTTTGGGTACTGATACCCACTTCGGCCCCAAAACCGTAACGGAAACCATCGGCAAATCGCGTGGAACAATTATGAAAAACTCCGGCGGCATCGACTCGATCGCTAAAGGTTTTGGCCGTGTTAAAATTTTCGCTAACAATGGCTTCCGTGTGTCGAGAACCGTAATAATTAATATGTTCGATTGCTGATTCTAGACTATCAACAATTTTAATTGACAGGATTAAATCACTATATTCGGTTTGCCAGTCTTCTTCTGTGGCCGATGGTACGTTAATAATCTGACGAGTTGCTTCATCTCCCAATAATTTAACCTTTTTTTCCTCTAATGCTCGGGCCACTGCGGGTAAAAATTGTCTAGCGATGTCTTGATGAACCAATAAAGTTTCAATGGTATTACAAGCGGCAGGATATTGGGTTTTACCATCAACGGTAATCCTAATTGCTTTGCTTAAATCGGCTTCTTTGTCGATGTAGAGATGACAGATACCATCGGCATGGCCGAGGACAGGAATGCGGGTATTATTTTGGATATAACGCACAAATTCGTTAGAACCTCTAGGAATTATTAAATCGATGTATTGATCAAGTTTTAAGAGTTCCTGAATTTCTTCTCTTGTTGTTAACAATTGCACCGCCGCCGAATTAACTTTAGTTTCACTCAATGCCTGATGAATAATTGTTACTAAAGCTTGACAAGAACGGAGTGCCTCTTTCCCCCCTTTTAAAATAACGCCATTGCCGGATTTTATCGCTAAACTGGTAATTTGAATTAAAGCATCGGGACGAGCTTCAAAAATAACCCCTAAAACCCCTAAAGGACAGGTTATTCTCCGAAGAATTAAACCTTGATCTAATTGCCGATTAATTTGTATAGTAGCTAAAGGATCTGCTAATTTAGCCAGATCTCGCACCCCGGCAATAGCGGCTTTTAATTTGCCAGGACTTAACTCTAAACGCGCACATAAAGCTGGAGATAATTCCATCGCCTTGGCTGTTTGAACATCGGCGATATTCGCTTCTAGTATTTTATCAGCATTGGCAGTCAAAGCCTCAGCAATAGCCTCTAAAGCTTCATTCCTTTCTTCGTTAGTCAGAATAGCCAGTTGACGACTCGCTTGACGGGTTTCTCTGGCGATTTCGGGGAGGGATAGAGAAGTTGTAACCATAGAAAATTAAAAGTAATAACCGCTATCTTGTTTATTTTATCTTATTTTTGATCAAGTTTCAGGGTCATTACACCTCATTGTAAAAATCAAAAATTGTTGTTAGGGTTAGGATTCAGTAGCCAGGAGAATTAAGAATCAATAATAATCAATTAAATGGTCTATTTACAGATTTGGCTCTCTTGAGTTTGGTGGGTAAAATGTACTCTAAGATACAGTCCTGCCAGCGAGCGACTAGAACGAACCACAAAGACACAAAGGACACAAAGATCGATCCTATATAAGTTAAACTTATCACACAAAGAATAAGAAAACCCTGATTTTAGGCAATTTAATCTTTATTTTCGACGTTTATTGAAGGTTATCAACTCTTGTCATGATCATCATAAATCTAGTTAAATAGAAAAAATAGCCGAAATTAGTGATTTTTCTATCCTAGACCTGTAGAGACATTATAGTTAACATCCCTACAGAATCTAGACTATCTAGACCAGATTGGCAATCAGACAGTTAGATACTTCTTGACGCGCCCAACTATCGGCGGACAAAATATCATCTAGGCTAGGGGTAGAACTGTTATGAATTGTAAAGCGATCGCAAACTTTTTCAATCACCCGGGGAATATCTAAGAAGCTAATCTTTTCTTCTAAAAATAATGCCACTGCTTGTTCATTTGCCGCGTTTAATACTGCCGGCATTGCCCCACCCGCGCGGCCGGCTGCGTAGGCTAATCCCATACAGGGATATTTTTGATGATCGGGTTCTTTGAAGGTTAAACTGCCGGCTTTAACTAAATTTAAAGGTTCCCAATCGGTATAAATTCTTTCAGGCCAAGACAAGGCATATAACAGGGGTAAACGCATATCAGGCCAGCCTAATTGGGCTAAAACCGAGGTATCCTGTAACTCAATTAAAGAGTGAATAATACTTTGGGGATGAATAACAATATCGATCGCATTATAATCGACACCAAATAAATAATGAGCTTCGATAACTTCTAGACCTTTATTCATCAAAGTAGCCGAATCGATGGTGATTTTTCTGCCCATAGACCAGTTAGGATGTTTCAGGGCATCAGCTACGGTTACTTGTGACAATTTTTCCACGGGTAAATCCCGAAAAGCGCCCCCAGAAGCGGTGAGAATAATCTTTTTTAATCCCCCAGTGGGAACTCCCTGTAAACATTGAAAAATAGCTGAATGTTCCGAATCGGCAGGTAATAATTTAACTCGGTGTTTTTCCACTAAAGGCAGCACCACCGGACCGCCAGCAATCAGGGTTTCTTTATTAGCGAGGGCGATATCTTTACCGGCAGTAATAGCGGCAATTGTCGGCAGCAATCCCGCACAACCGACAATTCCCGTGACGACGCTTTCGGAATCGCCATAACGGGCCACTTCGATTACTCCTTCCTTTCCTGCTAGGATAATCGGGGTATAGTCAAGGTCGGAAATTAGGCTTTTCAGGTCTTCTAGTTGACTTTCGTTATTAATCGCCACGATTTGCGGGCGAAATTGCCGAATTTGCTCCGATAGTAGTTGAATATTATTACCCGTGGCTAATCCCACCACTTGAAACTTATCGGGATGATCGGTGACAATATCGAGAGTTTGAGTACCGATCGAGCCTGTAGAGCCTAAAATCGAGATTTTTTTCATAGAAACTTACTATAATTTGGGGATTAGCTTTTAATATACGTTCTCTGGGGTCTTTCCGGCACATCAGCGTAAATATTAAGTATTTGTTAAAAAAGTTGCTAGTTTGACCTTTTTATGCTAAGGGTTAGAAAAAGTTAGCGATAGAGATGGTGACAGAGAAGAAATCGAATAGAAAGGCCAATGGATTAGGCTGTCTAGTGGGGGGTCTGGTTTTTTGCCTCTTATTTCCCCTGTGTGTTTTCTTTTTTGGTTGGTTATCCTTCGCTCTTGGGATGAGTTGTGCTTTCCCCAGTCAATGTTCGACAGAGGGGGAAATAATCAAGTTTATCCTATCAATGATTTCGTTTTTTGGGGGAGGATTCGCATTACCTATATTCCTCAGTTGTGCCGTGGGAAAAGCTGTCAGATTTGGGTTAAGTCGGAGAAAAAATAACCGAACTTAAACTTAAGTTCGGCTAGATTTATAATCTATTTAACAACTGGATAAAACTAACTTTCTGTCGCCGTTGCTGTGGTGGGAGGCAACTTAATATTAGTAGCTAATCCCAGAATTTGCAGCAGACGAATGGTCATCCAAGTCAGATCAACCTCCCACCATTGTAGGCCATGACGGGCAGAATACTGATAGGCATGGTGATTATTGTGCCAACCTTCACCGAAAGTTAAGAGGGCAACCCACCAACAATTTTTAGAATTATCGTGGGATTCATGGCTAACATAACCAAATTTGTGGGTGGCGCTGTTGACAAACCAAGTGGAGTGGAAAACTAAGACCAAGCGAACAAAAATTCCCCAAATTACAAACGGCCAACCACCCATAGCATAGAGAATCAAGCCTAAAACAATTTGGATAGGAACAAAATAATTTTGACAGAATTTATAGAAAGGATCGTCGGCGATATCTTGGGTAAAACGGGCAATTTCTTCGTCGGCAGGAATTTCGTGCAGCATCCAACCCATGTGACTCCACCAGAAACCTTTATTAGAATCGTGGGGATCGGGAGCAGTATCAGAATATTTATGATGAATACGATGTAAACCTATCCATGCGATCGCACCCCCCTGACAAGCGAGGGTCCCGCACAAAACCAGAAAGTATTCTAACCATTTGGGAGTCTTAAAACTCCGATGGGAAACCAAACGATGAAAACCGAGGGTAATTCCTAAACCCCCGGTAATCCAATAAAGAATCAATGTCACTCCCACAGCACCCCAGCTAAAATTGCCAGGCAAGAAGGCTAAAAGAGCCACTAAGTGGATAAAAGCCATGTAGATGAGAGTCACCCAGTCAATGGGAAGTTTTTCGGAAGTCGCAACAGTCATTGAATAACCCAAAGGGAAACAACAGGAGACAGAGCATCATTGTCTTATCCGTCTCGATTTGACACAGGGGGAACTTTGACGCTTAATAAATAGTAACAAATATCACAGTCTATTGTTTGATGGATATCCCCTCTCTACTCCACAGGGCAGAAAAGGCCTTACTGCCCATTTTTTCGGAAATTGACGCACAGGTCAAGGAAAATCTCCGTCAAGTCCTCGGCGCTTTCCGTGCAAACCGCGTCGGGGTGCATCATTTTGCTAGTGTTAGCGGTTATGGTCATGATGACTTGGGACGGGATACTTTAGATCAAGTGTTCGCCCAAGCCCTGGGGGCCGAAAAGGCGGCGGTGCGGGTACAATTTGTTTCAGGAACCCATGCGATCGCCTGTGCCTTGTATGGGGTTCTTCGACCGGGGGATGAGATGTTAGCGGTAGCTGGTGCGCCCTACGATACCCTAGAGGAAGTAATTGGAATTAGGGGAAGTGGTCAAGGCTCTTTAAAGGATTTTGGCGTTAGTTATCGGCAATTAGAGCTAGATTCTACCGGTACGATCGATTGGTTGGCTTTGGCAACGGCAGTTAAACCCCAAACCCGTTTAGTACATATTCAAAGGTCTTGCGGTTATTCGTGGCGATCGAGTTTGTCTATTGACGAAATCGAGAGAATTGTCCGTATAGTTAAACAACAAAACCCGCATACGGTCTGTTTTGTCGATAATTGCTATGGAGAATTTATCAACACCCAAGAACCCACCGACGTGGGGGCAGATCTAATGGCCGGTTCTCTCATTAAAAATCCCGGAGGTACAATTGTCACGGCTGGGGGATACATAGCAGGTAAAGCGGAATTAGTAGAAATGGCCTGCTATCGTCTGACAGCACCGGGAATCGGTAGCGAGGGAGGGGCAACTTTTGACCAAAATCGTCTTCTTTATCAGGGATTGTTTCTAGCACCGCAAATGGTGGGAGAAGCGATGAAAGGCAGTCATTTAATTGCCTATGTGGGTGATAAGTTGGGTTATCCGGTCAATCCGGATCCTTTTGTGCCTCGACGCGATATTATTCAAGCGATTAAACTCGGTTCCCCCGATAAGCTGATTGCCTTCTGTAAAGCCATTCAAGCCTATTCTCCCATCGGTTCCTACTTGGACCCCATTCCTGCCCAAATGCCAGGCTATGAGAGCCAAGTAGTGATGGCTGGTGGCACGTTTATTGATGGTAGCACCTCGGAATTCTCCGCCGATGGACCCCTCCGGGAACCCTATATCGTTTTTTGTCAGGGGGGAACCCATTGGACCCATATTTCTCTAGCTTTAGAACAAGCGATCGCTGCTTTAATGAATGGTTTCTCTCACCTTCCTTCTCTCCCTTAGTTAAAGTTTGCTGAAAAAGTTTTTCTTGGGGATAGATAGGTTTTGGTGTGTTAGGGAATTTAGCTAAAATTTCCCCATCTCCCTAAATCCCTATCTCCTATATAAATCTAGGACTCTGCCTCAACGGTCATCATGGAGGTCACTAGCCTTTATACCTTTGCCTAAGAGATGTTCTAGGGGTTTATCTTTAAAAAACTGACTGAACAGATATAACTGAACTTCCCCCATACATATATACCATAATAGCCGAAACCCTTATCCATCAATGGATATACCCCTTAACTTTTCTTAATGTACCCATGTAATTTGTAAAATTTCTTAATGAAAAAGAATTCTCTCCATTTGCTAAAATAGTGGTCATGTATATAGAAAAAGTTCCTAACCGTAATTCCCCCCCCGCTGTTCTTCTTCGAGAGTCCTACCGAGAAGGAGATCAAGTCAAAAAAAGAACCCTTGCCAATCTCTCAAAATTACCCGATGATATTATCGACAATCTAAAACTGGCTCTTAAAGGAGCAACACTGTCCATGACTGAAGGCATTCCCAATCATTTTGAAGTGAT
>NZ_JADBUB010000061.1:0-3480 GCF_020245865.1 Microcystis sp. M169S2 | reverse complement strand
TGAATTAGAGTCGGCTTCAACACTTTTTACTGATTCTACCATCTTTCTATATGTTTGTTTATACACACCGAAACGGCGTTTGAATTGTTCATCTGATAAGTTTTGATAATCCATAATTTTGCTAATAAACATAGCAAAATTATAGATGATTTCCTGACCTAAGATCACATTTTATTCTTTTTTCCACTTCAATCTAAGAATTGAGAAAAAAGCAAAGCCTTATATTATACCATAAAAAAATTATGCAAGAGGTCTATTGTAAATTCCAGCGATTAAATGACTTCTTAATCCAAATTTATATCGGCGATTTCGATAGGGGTAAGAGAGAATTTTGAAGATTTTTAAACAGCGATTAACATTTTCTACAGCTACTCTTATTCTCCCTAATTCCCGATTATATTTCCTCTGCTCCTCCGAGTAATTCTTTCCTCTTGGTTTCCTAATAAGAATCTCACTTAGTTCATGAATTTTTACAATTCCTTGGTAGCCTTTATCTGCTAATAATTTTATTGTTTTAGGTAATTTTACTTGACTTTTTTGGAATAATTTAAAATCGTGCATTCTTCCTTTTCCATGCCTTAAACACATTATCTTCTTCGTTTTTAAATCAATAATCACCTGCGTCTTCAAAGTATGTTCCTTTTGTTTTCCACTATAAAACCCTTTTTGCCCTTTCTTTGGTCTTTCAATAGGACTTTCCATCACATCGATGACTAGAACGGTGTCTGGGTCGGATAATTTTCTTAATTCTTTTTGTCCAGGTAGGGATAATTGGCTCTTCTGGCTTCTGTGTGGAAACGAGGTCTATACTGATAGTTTCTTCGGCGAAATAGTCCTAAAAGTCTTGCTCCATAAGCACTTCAGGATTCCATAAGCAAAAATTATCACACAAAGTCGAGAAGAGCCGATAATTTTCCCGATTTTATCAATAACTTTTCGACTTTATGCACAGTTCGACAAACCATCGACTCTGAGACTCCCCACTCGCACCCAATGTGAAAATAAGTCCGATATTCCCGCCAGTATTGAATAGCTATTAAAACCTGATCTTCTGGGATTAATCTACAAGGACGACCCAGCTTATTCTTCTTTTTTTCGTATTCTTTAATGATGTTAACAATCAGATAGAAAGTTCGGCGACTCATTCCCGTTAAACGCTTAAATTTCTTTCGACATAACCTATTCGTTTCGGCAAATTTCCTACTCTTATTCTGTTTTTTATCTATTAAGGACAGATTTTAAACAGTATCACAAAAAAAACTCTTTTATTACGCTGGCAACACTATCTCATTGTGGCGATCGCTGTCTCGTGAGAGTATTGGCAAAAATAAATAACCTTTTATTGTATCACGAAAGACTTTTGCAAGAGGTCTAATGTCAAACACCACCGAATGGTCGCTCACACAGTCGAATAATTCCAGATACCGCTTCACTCGCACGCTGTTCTGGTGTAAGCCCAGAGAGGTTTTGAGTGATTGCAGCGAAGATTTTTTACCGTGAATGTTGTAATTTATGATAAAGAGTGATATTTTGATATCTCGTGAGAAATATTTTATATAGGGGGTATTGGCGATGTGCTGGATGGCATGAATAACGAATTAAAATCTGTGAGAAACGGGATCAAGATACTTAGTAAAGGTATGCTTCCAGGTGCTAGTCTTCATAATGGACGAAAAAGTTGGTCTGGATCTAGTACACATGGGTGCAGATCCTATAGCAAGAGCTACCTTTGGAGTGCCCGGCTTCCGTAGTTGTTGCTAACTCTCTTTGTACCTCTATCACAGGCAAAGGTCTAATGGGCAACATAACTGAGATAGTAATCGAAAAGGACGAGCTCTTCTCGACTTTGTGTGATAATTTTTGCTTATGGAGTCCTGAAATGCTTATCGGACAAGACTTTTAGGGCTATTTTGCGGAAGAAACTATCAGTATAGACCTCGTTTCCACACAGAAACCAGAAGAGCCAAAAGACGTTAATAAAACGGCCAACTATTGAACCCACAGGGGTTAACGGCTTTGAATAAGGGGCATACATCTCGATTTCATCCTTCTTAACAAAGGAATACTAAAATAGTATTTTCCCTTTGTTAGCTTCTGCTATCGAGTTTTGTAATGCCTAGATATGGTGAATAGCAACGCGGTACAACGAGACTGGGTCATTTTAAACCGTCGCAATTCGTACAGTTGCTGAAAGTGCTGAACTTAAGTAACCCCATTGCCGCGATTGACGCATTAATACACAAACCGCCATTTCCCAGCAAATTATTGAGGGGATAGTTATGTGTTTAATATTGGAGTCAATTTAAGGTGACCAAAACGATAGGATAATTTAGACTAAGAGGAACAAATTATGCAAACGCAGTTCAACTTCAACAGTCGCATTATGCTTAAAGCCAAGCTTCACCAAGCATATGTGACCCACGCTGAACTCGAGTACGAGGGTTCTTGTTCAATCGATGGCGTGCTTCTTGACGCGGCCGATATTTGTGAGTACGAACAGATACAGATATATAATCTAGCCAATGGTAATCGATTCACGACTTACGCTATTCGCGCTGAGGACAATTCTGGAATCATTTGCGTCAATGGTGCGGCTGCTCATTTGGTTTCACTTGGCGACCGATTGATTATCTGTACCTATGCAAACTATCAGAGCGATGCCAAAGGTGACTACAAGCCGAATATTCTCTATATCGGCAAAGGCAATACAATCAAGAGCGTCAAGTAAGCCATTCCAGCCTAACAGAGCTGACCAAAGATGGCTCTTCTCGACTTTTTGTGATAATTTTTGCTTATAGAGTCGTGAAATGTTAACTGGGAAAGACTTTTAGGACTATTTTGATGAAGAAACTATCAGTATAGACCCCGTTTACACACAAAAACCAGAAGAGCCCAAAGATTGACTAATTGTCAAACTGGAAAGTAAAAAAAGTAGGGAAATCTCTGGAAACTCGTGCGTTAGGGTAATCCTAGCAAACGGCTGAAGAGACCTCCGACTAAAGTATTTACCCGATCCTTGAAAATTAACTGTTTCGAGGATTATAGGAGTTACGCATTGACAAAATCGCCTAAATGAGGGTTGTTAAAGGAAAGAAGAAATTCACGATTAAAACAAAAACCATGGGTAAGTGTTCAAAACCCTCAACAGCCAAGTGTAATATCCCACCTTCCGCACTTCTTAACATTCAATTGATAATTTTTACTAATACATTGCTTACAACCCATTGCCAGTAAGGATTATAGCTACAATGATGGATGTTTATCAAGGTGAAGAATTGTAATTTGTTTTCTCAGAAAAAATCAATTATAGCGGTATGCACTTGCATGAGGTACAATAGGAGAGGACAATAAATTATAGACCTAGGCAGGAGCCACGACCCGATGAAGCCCTATTCTTTAGACTTGCGACAAAAGATCATCGAGACCTACGAGGAGAATAACCTCTCACAACGTGAGTTAGCCAAAAGATTTAGAGTAGCT
>NZ_JADBUB010000060.1:0-3040 GCF_020245865.1 Microcystis sp. M169S2 | reverse complement strand
TTGTGAGTAACTTTACCGCCTCATCCGTGATTTTGTGATTGCCCCACAAATTAAGGCTTGTAAGATTTGTGAGCCTCATTAAACTAGCATCCGTGATGAGCTTATTGCCCTCCAAATCAAGGCTTATGAGGTTTGTGAGTAACCTTACTGCATCATCGGTGATGGTGTCATTACAGCACAAATTAAGGCTTGTAAGGCTTGTGAGTAACTTTACCGCAGCATCCGTGATGCGATCATTGTCCGTCAAATCAAGGTTTTTAAGGTTGGTAAGCGCTTTTACCGCAGCATCCGTGATGCGATCATTGTGCGCCAAATTAAGGCTTGTAAGGTTTGGAAGCGCCAGTACTGCCACATCCGTGATGGTTTTATTGCCCCACAAATTAAGGATTGTAAGGTTTGGGAGGCCCCTTACTGCCTCATTCGTGATGAGCTTATTGCCCTCCAAATTAAGGCTTGTAAGCTTTGTGAGTAACTTTACCGCCTCATCCGTGATGAGCATATTCTCCAGCAAATCAAGGATTGTAAGGTTTTTATAATACATAAAGGGTAAAGGGGCTTTGGTAGGATAAGATAATATCAGTTCTTTGACTGGAGCGGCTTTGGCATATAAAAAGGAATCTCGGAATTCCAAAAAGCTTTTACATACTTCAGAAAGGTGAACAGCTTCACTAAGAGTAAGGCCATTCATAATTTGAAACGTCACCTCAAAAGGAATAATACGTAAGTTATTTACAATATCCCCTTCTTCAGGAGGATGACGGTTTGTTAGTTGGTTTGTTAGTTCCTTCCCTTCATCATGCTCAGAAGTTGCAAAAGCTCCCTGGCTAAGGATAGCGGTTGTAAAGACGGCAGACAATAAACCATTTTTCAATTTATTAAAGGTCTGAGGTTGCATAGTTTTGTTTCTCCTAATTTTTATACACATTTTGTTACATGTGATATATGGGAACAAAATTTGAAATTACAACCTAATTTACCTAAAAAAACAAAATTTATTTTCCCTCTTTATCCATGTCATCAAACGGTCAATTGATGAGAGAGAACCCTTAACAAGGGGATTAAGTCAAAATCAAGGATTGGGTGGGCCCCTTGTTTAATCGCCTCATAAAACAGTCTCAAAAGAATGAAGCATGAAAAAATCCCTAAAATATGCTATAGTCCAATAAGTAAACTATGAGTTGTGTGATGCTGGTAAGTAAGTTTCTAGATCCTAAAAATGATATGGCCTTTAAAAGAATCTTCGGAACCGAAAAGAATAAGGACATTCTTATTCATTTCTTGAATGATATCTTTGCACGCCAAACCGATCCCATTGAGGACGTCACCTTCCTCAAGACCGCTCAAGATCCTGAGATTGCCTCTCAACGAGTGAGCATCGTTGATATCATGTGCCAGGACTCAAAAAACAATCGCTTCATTGTTGAGATACAGGTTGTGCATGAGCCGGGCTTTGTAAAGCGGGCTCAATATTATGCCGCCAAGGCCTACATTGATCAAAGAGGCAAGGGTAGTGAGTACAAAGACTTGAAACAGGTCACCTTCCTGGCTATTACAGACTTTGTGCTCTTCTCTGAAAAAGAAGATTATCTCTCCCATCACCACATACTGGACACCTGCACCCTTGAGAGAGACCTTAAAGACTTTTCATTCTCCTTCTTAGAGCTTCCAAAGTTTAAGAAAGAAAAAGATCATCTCAAGACCATGACCGAAAAGTGGGCCTTCTTTTTTAAAAACGCCGATGAAACCCAAGAGCAAGACCTGGATGACATCATCGGCAGCGACCTCATCGTTAAAAGAGCCTATGAAGAGCTCAATCGATTTGCGTGGTCCACAGAAGAACTTCGGGCCTACGACTCCATCGATATGAAGCAAGCAGCCGATAAAGCTATCCTAGAAGGCGCCTTTGATCTGGGTAAGGCAGAAGGTATTGAAGAGGGTATGGAAAAAGGTATGGAAAAGGGAAGAGCCGAAGCAGCTCGCGAAATTGCCAAAGCCATGCTTGCTCAAGGTATACCCCTTGAAACCATTAAAGATGTGACGGGCCTTGCTCTTAACGAGATCAAATCTCTCCGATAGGTAGACGACTAGATCGGGGAACTAAGCCCCTTTTTAGAAAGAATCATTCCGTCTCATCAAACGAGGGATTAATAATCTTATCAAGCATTTGAAACTTTCAAATTAGAAGTATCGATCATGAAAAATCTCAAAGAAAAAGGAGGAACCCTCAGGTCCCTCCTCACTCATAATCCTAACTTCTAAAAAAATGGGATTTCTTTATTTCCCTATAATCTTGACACCGCGTTCCCTGAGGGCTTGAATACAAGCATCCGTGATACGACGATTGTTAAACAAATTAAGGCTTGTAAGGTTTGTAAGTGCCTTTACCGCCTTATCCGTGATACGATTATTCCACGCCAAATTAAGGATTGTAAGGTTTGGAAGCACCTTTACCGCCTCATCCGTGATTTTGTGATTGCCCTCCAAATTAAGGCTTGTAAGCTTTGTGAGTAACTTTACCGCCTCATCCGTGATGGTGTTATTCCAGCTTAAATTAAGGCTTATAAGGTTTGTGAGTAACCTTACTGCATCATCGGTGATGGTGTCATTATAGTCCAAATCCAGGCTTGTAAGGTTAATGTAATACTTTAATGGAAAAGGGTATAGACTTGTTATATCAAGGTATTTAACAGATTCTGATTTTGTATATATAAATACCTCTCGTGCATCAATGAGGTCTTTACAAACTTCAGAAAGGCGAACTGCTTCTTTAGTTGAAAGAAAATTCGTGATTGGTAAAATCATCTCGAGAGGAAGAGTGTGTAAATTATCCACAAGATCCCCTTCTTCAGCAAGATTACTGCTTGTTAATTGGTTTGTTTGTTCTTCCTCTTCAGCCTTTTCAAAGGTTGCAAAAGCTCCCTGATGAAGAACAACGCTTGTAAAGACGGCAGAAAGTAAAGCATTCCTTATCTTTTTTAAGGTGTGTGGTTGCATGATGTGTTTTCTCCTAATTTTTATACACATTTTGTTACATGTGATA
>NZ_JADBUB010000006.1:0-3131 GCF_020245865.1 Microcystis sp. M169S2 | reverse complement strand
TCAGGGCCAGTTATTTTTAGCAAACTCTCCTAGCTCTCTATAACCTGAGTATCCTAGCATTGTTCCCAGTATTATTACTACTAATACTATCCATAAAGGGTGTCTTTTTCCTTTATCTTTCCGAAAGTCCTTGACTTGTTTCAGTTTTTCTATTAAGCTCAACATATATTTAAAAGGTTGGCGGTCACTTATCATTTTACCTGGCAGTGATCGCTTTTACTTTTGATCTTCTGATGGGAGAATGAAACAGCCCTACCTTATCAAGGGGGGCAGGGGGGATCGAACCTAAAATCCATTTTTAATTTAATTATAACCAGCTACTTAATGAGCCTTGCTCAAAACCAAACAATTCATAATTGAAGAGCGAGGTATTTATGGGTAAAGAAGAAGAAATACTTGAACAATGGCGAGAACTGACACCGGAAAAGCAACAAAAAGTTTTACAATTTGTTCAAACACTGAAATCTAAGTCAGAAACAACAGCACCAATTAATTAGGAGTCTAACCCATGAGCGGCCTCACCATCGAAACCGATTTAGGAAAAATGCTAGACCAGATTAATCAGAATCTTAAAGAGACCAATCAGAAGCTAGACGCGCTCCAGAAAGATGTCACAGACATGAAGATTGTTCAAGTCAGATTTGAGGCCGAAGTCAAGGGAGACCTCAAGGCATTACAGGGAGAATTCAACACCTTACAAGGTGATTTAAAAGAGATTAAAGGCTCCCAGAAAGCCAAAATTTGGGCATTAATAACCATCTTGGCAACAGCAGTTATCGGAACTGTCATCCGCTTTGTCATCACTGTTCCCCCTGTTAGCAACCCCTAACTCCCGCTGCCGTGGAACAGGCTTCTGGTTCCTGTTTGATATTCAGGTAGAATTAATCATATAATTGGTGCGTTACGGCGGATTGTTAATTTTGGTTTTTTGACGGGATTTGTAAACGCCTAATCCACCCTACACTTTACTAATTCTTAAGATTCCCATAGTTCACCTACTTCAAAAATTTGGGAGACTTGCAAAAATGTCAAAAAGATGGTCGCGCCGTAAAGTTTTAAGACAGTTGGGGTTAGTTACAGCCGGGAGTATCGCTAGTGTTATTTCTTCATGTCAGTCTATTACTCAATTTCGTCCTCAACCGATAAATCTAATTCCATTTACAGAGAAACTACCCAAGGGAGTAACACTGGAGATGGTAGGCTTACCAGCCGGTCAATTTCTCATGGGATCTCCTGACAGTGATCCCGATGCTAAAAGTGAGGAAAAGCCTTAACACCAAGTTAAAGTAAACAGTTTTGCGATTGGGAAATATCCTGTCACTCAGGCACAATATGAAGCGGTAATGGGAAACAATCCCTCTCGGTTTCAAAACAATCCCCAAAATCCGGTAGAAAAGGTTAGTTGGAATGATGCTCAAGCCTTTTGCCAAAAATTGAGTCAAATAACCGGGAAAACCTATCGCCTCCCCACAGAAGCGGAATGGGAGTATGCTTGTCGTGCGGGGACTACTACTCGCTATTATTTTGGTGATGATGCTAATCAGTTAGGAGATTACGCTTGGTATGCAGGAAATTCTCAGCAGACAACTCATCCTGTAGGACAGAAAAAGCCCAATGCTTGGGAACTGTATGATATGAGTGGCAATGTTTGGGAATGGTGCGAAGACAATTGGCATGATAGCTATGAGAATGCACCAAGGGATGGCAGTGCTTGGCTAAGAAATAATAATAATTATCACATAGTGCGGGGCGGTTCTTGGTACGACTATCCTCCTTACTGCCGTTCCGCTTACCGCAACTACTTCAGCCGCCGCGATTTCTACTACCCCCTCGGTTTTCGGGTGGTGAGCGGTGCTGGGAGGACTCTGTAACCCTTTTCCCCTTTTTTTCCCTTTTTACCCTTTTTTACTTTTTTCAATTTTTCTCTTTTTCCCGCCTAGCGGAGGGTCGATTTTTTTGGAAAAAATTGAGCTTGTAGGGTGTGTGTTTGCGCGTATTTAAAGGGGATTTGTTAATAATTAAACTATGATCGCGCCGTAACGCACCATCTTAATAAAATGGGTGCGTTATGCTATTACTAACGCACCCGACAAGAGCCGCCACTGTGTCCTCTGTGTCTGGAGTGGTTTTTATTATGATTATTTAACTGCTGCCGAATATCCCCCCGTAGCAATCTCTCCCTAGTAACAGGTTTCTAGTTCCTGTTTGATATTCAGGCAGAATGAATGATATAATTGGTGCGTGGGGCGTGGCTCTCTCGTTTAAAAGCTTGTCACCTGTAGAATATAACGATCTCAGGTTTTTTATCAAGTCTAATTTTAGGGGGTTTGCTCATGTAAACATCAGCTTTTCACAGAACTCGATAGATAAATTATGAATTATGAATTATGAAAGAGATTCGATTTAGCGATCATGCGAAATTTAAAATCGACATCCTTGCTAATCACGAACTAAATATTTCTCCAGAATTTATTATTGATACGATTTGTAATCCTGATAAAATAGAAATATTGCCAGAATCCAAAGTCATCTTTCAAAGAAGATTAAATGAAAACTTAGTTCTACGAGTTATTTGTCGAGAATTTAGTGCTTTTATCTTGATCATTACTTTATACCCTGGAAGGACAAATAGATATGAAAAAGATTAAATACAGTAAAGATGTTGATATCCTGTTAATTGAGTTATCGGATAAACCTATCAGTTATGCAGAAGACAATGGACAGGTTATCTTGCACTATTCTAATGACGATATGCTAGTTCTTATCGAAGTCTTAGACTTCCGAAAATTTATTTCAGAAGACACCACTGCTGAATTGGTATCAATCTCCTAGCTTCTGTCGGTTAGATATATGAACTATGAAAGAGAAGATTAATGAGAAAAAGTTATTAGTAATTAGAATTAGTTTTAGCTTAATTGTTTCAGTAATTTGATGCAATGAGAATAAGCTGTCGCGCATTTAAACAATGACAATGATAAACCTAGAAACAATAGAACTCTTGCAAATTAATTATATGTTATAATAATGGGTTAACTAATTTTCCCCAAAAAATTAGTTAATCAGTACATTCGTCCTGAATGAAAACTTGAAGTTTAACTTTTAACTCAAAACTCTTTAGAGCTGCTTTAATT
>NZ_JADBUB010000059.1:0-11816 GCF_020245865.1 Microcystis sp. M169S2 | reverse complement strand
AATAGGTTTTGATGCCATTTTTGGTGCTTTACTGTTTCTCAAATGCCTTTTTTCGCTCCTTATGTTTATTTTTATGCTCACTTTGATTTTTTCTCTCCGTAATTTCTCTCTGTGACAGCTTAGGGTGCGGAATGTGGGTTAAAGCGCAAAGTTTTGGGGAAATCAAATTTTTAATGGTTCGAGCTTTTTGGCAATGACTATAGCGTTTCCTAAGCTAGTGAGGTACACCTATTTTTTTTCCCTTTTGCCTAAAACCCATAACTTTTGTACCTCAGCACAATGAAAAACGCTATAACTACGACGAGTCGGCTGTTCTTGGAGACGAGGTTTACCCCGATGACTGTAATGACATTTTTTCACCACTTGCTGGTCTTCAAGTTCATGCCAATCTAAATTTTTTTGCCATTGTTTAAGAGCAGTTAAGGCATCTTCTCGACGGGCAAATTCCTGACGACTTAATTGTTGCAATTGCTTGTGAGCTTGAGCCGTTACCTTCTCTATCTTTTTATGGAGTTATTTGAGGTCTAAAGCCTCTTTTTTACAAGCTCTCTATCGACCTTGAAATAGCCCTACCCCCAGAAGGAGGAGGCTTTAAACCCAAATTTTCGGTAACTACTGGTTTAAGGTAAATCCGTCGCCCCCATCAAAAAGCGATCGCATTCCCTGGCGGCCCCGCGGCCTTCATTAATCGCCCAAACCACCAAACTTTGACCACGACGACAATCCCCCGCTGCAAAGACTTTCGGTAAGCTAGTGGCAAATTGACCGTGTTCGGCCTTGATATTGCTGCGGGCATCCTTTTCTAAGCCCAAATCATCGAGTAAAGGCTGTTCTGGTCCCAAAAATCCCATGGCCAATAGAACCAATTGCGTCGGGATGACTTTTTCGGTTCCTGCCACCGGTTGCGGGATAAACTGCCCTTTTTCGTTGCGTTGCCATTCCACCTGTACCGTGTGAATCCCCGTCACGTTGCCCTCGCTATCCCCCTCGAATTTAGTCGCTGTGGTGGTATAAACCCGGGGGTCATCGCCAAAACGTGCGGCCGCTTCCTCTTGTCCATAGTCCAGACGGTAGATTTTCGGCCATTCGGGCCAGGGATTATCGGCGGCCCGTTCGCGGGGCGGTTGCGGCATAATTTCTAATTGGGTGACGCTACGGCAGTTATGACGCAGGGAAGTCCCCACACAGTCGGTTCCCGTGTCACCACCGCCGATAATTACTACGTCTTTACCCGCAGCCGAGATAAAATCCTCCCCGGTCTGTCCGTCTAATAGTGCTTTTGTATTAGCGGTGAGAAACTCCATGGCGAAGTGAATGCCCTTTAATTGGCGACCTTCGATGTTCAAATCCCGGGGTTTGGTGGCTCCGGTACAGATAACCACGGCATCATATTCGTTTAATAGGTCTTGGCTGCTGATATCCTTGCCCACTTCCGTGTTACAGACCATTTTTACCCCTTCCTGTTCGAGCATCTGGAGACGACGCAGAACCACTTCTTCCTTATCTAACTTCATGTTAGGGATACCGTACATTAATAGGCCTCCGGGACGGTCGGCCCGTTCGTAAACCGTCACCCAGTGACCGGCTTTATTTAACTGGTCGGCGGCTGCTAATCCAGCAGGTCCGGAACCGATCACGGCCACTTTTTTGCCGGTACGGATTGCGGGGGGATTGGCAGTAATCCACCCGGATTCCCAACCCTTGTCGATAATCGAACATTCAATATTTTTGATCGTAACGGGGGGATTATGAATACCGAGAACACAGGAACCCTCACAGGGAGCGGGGCAGACTCTACCGGTAAATTCGGGGAAATTATTAGTTTTATGGAGGCGATCGAGGGCTTCTCGCCACAATCCTCGATAGATTAAATCATTCCATTCGGGAATCAGGTTATTAATCGGGCAACCACTGGCCATGCCACTAATTAGGGTTCCCGTGTGACAAAATGGTGTACCACAATCCATACAACGGGCGGCCTGATTGCGGAGTTTATCTTCTGGCATGGGAAGATGAAACTCATCCCAATTATGAAGACGATCGAGGGGGGTAAGTTCGGAAGGAAGTTCACGCAGGAATTCGATAAAGCCAGTCGGTTTGCCCATAGTCTTTGTTATCTCTGTCGTTTATCCCCTATCTTCCTTCACAGTTCGATCGATCCCGCAACTTTACCGATTTCTTTAATCTTATCGGCAGCTCAGTGGACTAACAGGCGGTAATTTTGACAAATTCGGTAATTAACTAGGGTCTGCCGAATAAATCTAAAAACCTTGCTGGATAAGACTTTTAGCCTTTTTTGAAATCCAAAAGTACCAGATATGGGAGTGATCAGGGGGAAATTCAGCTACTTTTTCCCTGAAAATTAGCTGAATTTCCCCCTCAAAATCGGTAAAACCCCACACCCCACACCCTACACCCTACACCCTGCCCCTAGGAAAAACTTTTTCAGCAGACCCTAACTATTGAGTTAAAAACAGGCGATTTCAAGAGGAAGGGGGCAATTCTAAGGGGATAGCCCCGATTATTCCCTTACGAAAATCATTGAGTAACTGCATGGCTGCCCTTTCTTTATCCTCTTGATATTTGAGATTGGCCAATTTTTCGATAAAATCCTCCCCGGTTATGTCTAGAGTATTCAACCCATAACGAGATTGTAAAAGTCCTTCATACTGTAATTCTCTTAATAAATCGACAAAAGCCGCCGCTATCCTTTGGTTATCATAACCAGCATCCCCAATATCCTCACAGATAGCTAATTTCACCGCATCCTTTTGATTTTCTAAACGGGAAGGAATCACCCCCGGCGCGTCTAATAATTCTAAGGTGTCGGAAATTCGCACCCATTGTAATTGTCGCGTTACTCCGGCCCTGCGGGCGCTGGCGACGACTTTTCGCCCTAATAAACGGTTAATCAGGGCAGATTTGCCCACATTGGGAAACCCAATCACCACGGCCCGCACTGGACGCGGTAACATTCCTCTCAGTTGGCGTTTTTGGTTAATTTCATCGCCAATTTTTTCCGCCGCTTTGATAATTGCTTTAACTCTTTCTCCCTGTTTAGCGTTAGTAAAATAGACGGTTTCTCCTTGACTTTTAAACCATGTTACCCATTGTTGCTGGGCAGATTCGGGAATCATATCGAGACGATTTAAGATTAATAAGCGCGGTTTATTGCCAATCCAATCGTCCACCTGCGGATGATGGGACGCTAAGGGAATGCGAGCATCGCGCACTTCTAGGACCACATCCACGAGTTTAAGATGTTCCTTGAGTTTTCTTTCCGCTTTGGCAATATGACCGGGATACCATTGAATTAACGACATGGGAGATGGGAGTATAAAATTAGATCTTATCAGGAATAGTCCCTAGATAGCTAAGTGGGTAGGTGTTAAGCAGCAATTCTCAGTTTTAGACACAGCAAACCTTTTAGGGATTTAAAGAACATTTTAAAGGGGGATTTTTGGGGCAACTTTGGGTGTACTATCACGTCAAAAGCCCAAAGACTCGTGAAATGAAATTCGCCATCCCATTGAATTTTACCCCGTATTATGCGAACTAACTCCCAAAAGCCTTGCTATAGCGCAAATTTAGAATTGCTGGGTGTTAAAAATTGTCAGATTCCTCCTTATTAAGCTATCCATTAGTTACATCTTTCTTAACATAAAATTTGACAAAAAGAGAAAAGTGTGCAAGATGGCTAAAGGGAGTTCTATCGAGGAACTAATTTGATCAGATAGTTTGCAGGTCCGGCTGATATCATCTAACCTTCCCAGTCCCAAGCAAATAGTTTTAACCCTGATCTCACGGCGGAAGCCTGAGAGAAGCCGAAGGGTCGCCTTTTCTACCTAAAAAACCCTCAAGAGAAGCAATTATTAAGTCTAAACTGGTTGTGTCTTGAACTGCCAAAACTATTGGATGTTCTTTGATTCTTTCTACTGTACTTTTGACTTGGGCAGCAATTAGCTCTGAAGGTTGAAAATAGGGTGAATTCCAAAAGTCGGGTGTGGCACAAGCTGCGGCTAGATTTACCGAAGCTTATGGTATTTTTGTATTCAGTTGTCCAGCCAAGTTTTCCACGATACTGATTAACCTTTTCTTGCTCCTGGTGTCCCCTAGGTCTGCATACTTTAGTTCTTGGGCTGCCCATTTCTCTATTTTTTTGCTCACCTCGATCTTAATTTATTCTTTCAAAACTATACCTATCAATCGTTTCCCTTTTGGCTCTCCTCGACTTTGTGTGATAATCAGTGCTGATCATTCCTAGTAGTCTTGCCAGACAAGGCTGTAAAAACTATATTCCCAGAAAATTATCGGCTGGCTGCATCTCCTATTTGTGACTTTCCCTCACCTATAGGTGAACAGCAGAAGTTATTCAAAGAGGGCGAATACAATTCGCCCCTATAATAATATTATTGCGCCAATGGTAGGGGCGCACCGTGGTCAGTGAGTTTATCGAACTGCGTGCGCCCAAAACGTCCTCTAGATATTTCGACCAAATTAAGATGCACCCAAATTGTCCCTATTATTCAGCTTAATAAGGGGGGTTGACAATTTTTAACAGCTACCTACTTATTTTTTGCCTCTTGCCTGACTGGGAGTCGCAAGTCTAAGCTAAGGATAGCCGGTCAACCCGTACCGACCACCGGATAAATGATAGAATGAACGATTCTAACGCTAATGCTCCCGCTCAATCCTCAGAAGAGACAATAGAGGAAACCAATTGGGTAGATCTGGGGGAAGAGGGGCAACCTCTAGATAAACCCACTGCTAAACCTATCCAACCATCTCCCCTTAAGTCTATCGCTACCCTGATCACGGTGGAAACGGCTTTTTTGGCCAGTGCTACCAGTTTAATCTGGTTAATTGATTATTATTTTCCCCTCGGACCGTTATTAAGGGTTTTCTTCCCGATTCCTGTCGCTTTAGCCTATTTACGTTGGGGCGCTCGCTGTGCTTGGATGACAGCATTAGTTTCTAGTTTACTTTTGTCGGTGTTGATGGGACCGACTCGCAGTATTGTCTTTTTGATTCCCCACGGCCTGATGGGGGTACAATTGGGGCTATGCTGGCGCCGGGGTGCGCGTTGGGAATTTTCTATCTTGACTGGGGGACTGTTGGGGGCTTTTGGTTTATTCTTTCGTTTTTGGCTGTTTTCAATTCTTTTAGGCGAAAATCTCTGGTTATATGTGATTACCCAAGCGACTAATTTTATTGATTGGATTTTCACCCAGTTAGGGATTCTCGCTAAACCGACACTGCTGCAAGTGCAATCGTTAGCAGTTGTGGGCATATTTGTCAATAGTTTATTATACTTATTTGCCGTGCATTTAGTGGCGTTATTAGTTCTTGATCGCCTCGGTAATCCGATTCCTCGTCCGCCCAAATGGGTACAAGTCATACTAGATTATGAGTAATTAGGGTGTGCTGAAAAAGTTTGTTGGTGGGGTTAAGGAGTCAGTAGCCGGTCGTCAGTAGCCGGTCGTCGGGAGTTTCAGGCTTTGTTGCCCTCCTTGTTCGTACTAACTTATGTACTGAAATAAGGATAATGCAAGGTTTTTGAAGGTCACAATCCTATATTCTGGCACTAACAGCGGATTTTAACAGGTCAAAATCCTTATTTTAAAAGGGTTTTACCATTATTCAGCCAGCCCTAATTATTTAGCACTTTATCGTCAGTATCTCCAGTCAACTTTTAATTAAGCGTTTTGCCCCGATTATTCTCTACGAAAATATTGCCGGTAATCAAGGCAGTAATTTAGCCGTTGTCTGATGGTTAGAGGGGAAAGGTTATCGACTATACCGTTATCGTCCCTACCTGCAAGAATTGCTAGAAATCGAGTCAGAGGCCGATTTACAGGTAATTTTGAACGTTATCGCCTTGCCCGAACGGGAATTAAGGGATTAAGGGATTAAGGAAACCGTCAATCCGGTCATCTCGTCAATAATCCTAACTAGACTAGCGGGTTAATTAATTCTTGAGAAAGCCAAAAGGGGATAAAAAGGGAATTTTAGCCTAAAAAGTCAGCTATATAGCTTTTAAGGTCTATTTTATTGCCTCTCATTACTCCTGACTGCTGAATTTGAGCCACTGACTCCTTTCTTGCCCCGAAAAATTTATCTTGGTCAGGGGATCATCGTCTTGTCAGAGAGTGACCGAGTGAGTTATAGTCGTCTATAAGACTCGATTAAAGCATTTCTTAAAAGAATCGTGGTTTTTGGAAAATCGAAAAGTGCGCTATTTTCCCTTCCATAGAAACCTGTTGCCGAGGGGAGTAACTAAAAAACTCCTTTTTTCCTAGATTCTGATAGACAGAACCGGCGGAAACGGATAAAAAATGCTGTTATCGAGCAAGACTCAGGGATTAATTGAAAATCTCGTCTCTTGGCTGTGCTTGTCTAATTGTGGGTCAAGCCAGCAGTTGCCAAACAGACTTAACAACTGAAACCAAGACTCAGTTCCCACGTCTGGGGGGCAGATGAATATCAAGATGAGGCTTTAACGATGCGGACTCATCTTCTTAGAACTTTCTTAACAAGACCAGATTTCCAGAAGTAGCCTCAAAGCATAGACAAATAGCCCATGGTACGTCGCTTTTGAAACCGAAAGATTGAGGAAATTGAATGCCAAAACAAATAATCATAGCCGAACAACACCATATAGCGGCTGTTTTTTGGGAAGATCAAATTCAGGAATTAGTTGTAGCCACAGGTAATCAGCAGGTGGCCGACATCTATCTAGGATTAGTAGAAAACGTCATCCCCGGGATAGATGCAGCCTTCGTCAATATTGGCGATGCGGAACGCAATGGCTTTATCCATGTCACCGACCTGGGCCCCTTAAGACTGAAAAAAACCGCCGGTGCTATCACGGAATTACTGGCCCCCCAGCAAAAAGTGCTGGTACAGGTAATGAAAGAACCCACCGGCAATAAAGGACCGCGACTAACGGGAAATGTCACTCTCCCCGGTCGTTATCTGGTATTGATGCCCAATGGTCGCGGGGTGAATCTTTCCCGTCGCATCCGCAGTGAAGACGAGCGCTCCCGTTTACGAGCCTTAGCGATTTTGGTCAAACCAGCGGGGATGGGGTTGCTGGTACGCACCGAGGCCGAAGGTAAAGCGGAAGAGGCGATTATCGAGGATTTGGAATTTCTGCAAAAACAGTGGGAGAGCATCCAACAGATGGCCGTCAGCAGCCGCGCCCCGGCCCTGCTGAACCGCGATGATGACTTTATTCAAAGGGTTTTGCGGGATATGTACAGTGCCGATGTCAATCGCATTGTTGTGGATAACCCGATGGCGGTAAAACGAGTTAAACAGCAATTGACGAACTGGGGCGGCGGCAAAGCTCTCGAAGGGGTTTATATCGACTCCCATCGGGAAACCCAGCCAATTCTCGACTATTTCCGGGTTAACGCCGCCATTCGCGAGGCCCTGAAACCCCGGGTTGATTTACCCTCCGGCGGCTACATTATCATCGAACCGACGGAAGCTTTAACGGTAATTGATGTTAACTCCGGTTCCTTTACCCGTTCGGCCACGGCCCGGGAAACCGTACTCTGGACTAATAGCGAGGCTGCCACAGAAATCGCTCGACAACTGCGCTTGAGAAATATCGGCGGTGTGGTGGTGGTGGACTTCATCGATATGGATTCCCGTCGCGACCAGTTGAAACTGCTGGAATTGTTTAATAAAGCCCTGAAAAGCGATAAAGCCCGGCCCCAGATTGCCCAATTATCGGAATTGGGGTTAGTGGAATTAACTCGTAAGCGTCAGGGGAAAAACATTTATGAATTATTCGGCAAAACCTGTGACCATTGCGGCGGACTAGGCCATTTAGCCCATCTACCCGGAGAAGGCAACGCCATCGCCCTAGAAACCCCCACCCTTAGCCGCGCGGAAAAAGAAACCCTTGTCGTTGCCCCGATTAATACAAAAGTTCTACCTGATAAGAGCGCTCCTAGCGTTGCGGCGGCCGAACCCTATCTAGAAGTTTTCTCCGAATTTGAGGCCGAAGAAAACGCCCAAGAGATAGATCTTTCCTTCCATCCCAACTATCAAGAACAGGTTAATAATTCTCGTCGTCGCCGTCGTCGTCGTCCCTCGGAACTGTTACTCAAAGAGGAACGGAGCGAAAAAGCCTCTACTAACGGTGTTAACAACGAAATCGAGCCGGAATCAGAACCCCAACGCCTTGAGGAAAAACGAGAACGCCCCGCTCGTCTCTCGAAACGGGGAGAAGATGCCAGCACCGCCAAAAATATCCCCGTCGCCGAACGGGAGAGGGTTTCCGTGGAAATGACCCCCGTAGAACAGGAAGTTTATTCTTTAATGGGCATTTCTCCCCTGATTCTGGTGGATAAGGAGTTTAAAGACCCGAAATCGGTGATTGTTTCCGTGAAACTGGCAGGGGAAAGAGAAGCGGAAAACCCAGAAACGCCTGCTGCCACTCCTGAAATATCCTTGACTCCTACCCCAGAAGCTGAGGTCGCACCAGTCGAAGGGATGGAAACCGGCGAGGAAGCCGAAAATCGTCCCTTAGTGCGCCGTCGTCGTCGTTCCACCACTAGCGAAGTTAGTCAGGAAATCGACCAAGAAGCTAGTGTGCCAGTGACTTTTACGCCTGAACCGATTGCGCCCGAAACTCCAGTTTTTCTCGGCGAAGTCATTCCTTTAGAAACCCCGGTGAGCGCCGAGGTGACGGAGGAGCCACAAGTAGAGGCCGAAACCACGGTGCTGCGTCGTCGTCGCCGTCGTTCCTCCGCCACTGTCGATGAGTCATGAGCGAAGAACCCTTAATTGCCGGTGTCGATGAAGTGGGACGCGGGGCTTTATTTGGCCCCGTGGTGGCGGCGGTAGTGGTCACTGTCCCCTCTGGTTTTGCCCGGCTGTGGGAGTTGGGGGTGAAGGATAGTAAGCAACTTAGCCCCCAAAAACGGCAAAAATTGAGCCAGCAAATACAACGGGATTTTGTTTGTCGCATCGGTTATGCTACGGTGAAAGAGATCGATCGCTTGAATATTCTTCATGCCTCCCTACTGGCAATGAGCAGAGCTATCGGGAAATTACCTCTTTCCCCCAGTCTCTGTTTGATCGATGGCAAGCACATTATTAAAGATTTGTCAATCCCCCAAAAGGCGGTAATTCAGGGAGACCAACAATCGCCGGTAATTGCGGCGGCTAGTATCGTGGCCAAAGTCTGGCGCGATGACTTAATTGCTCGTTGGCACGGACGCTATCCCGATTATGGCCTCCCTCGTCACAAGGGTTATGGCACTGCTCAACACCTAGAAGCGATTGGCAACCATGGACTTACTTCTCAGCACCGGCTCTCTTTTAGTCCCTGTCAACAAATCCGCTTAAGTTCCCACTCAAGGACGGAGTGGGGTGGGGAGGGCAATTGAGGGGTTTACTCACTGATAACTGATGCCAGGGCTTGACGGGCAATTTTTGTGACGTAGAGGGTGACGGCAACGGTAGCGATAAAACCGATAAGGCGAATAGTCCATTGTAAAGCTGGGTTAGTGGCTGGTGCCGAAGTCCCGATAGTGGCAAGATTGCCCGCTAAAGAGCCAATATAGACATACATTATCGTCCCCGGAATCATGCCCGCGCAACCTAGTAGATAATCTTTCAGAGAAACCCCGGTGACACCATAGGCATAATTGAGCAGAGTAAAGGGAAATATGGGAGATAAACGGGTTAAAAGCACTATTTTTAAGCCTTCTTTCCCCACAGCTTCATCGATAGCTTGAAATTTACTATTACCTTGAATTTTTTCCGCCACCCAACCCCTAGCCAGATAACGTCCCACCAGAAAAGCGGCAGTAGCGCCGATAGTCGCCCCGATAAAGACGTAAAAAGAGCCTAAAACCACGCCAAAAACCACACCAGCCCCTAAAGTCAGGATTGAACCGGGAAAAAAGGCCACAGTAGCTAGAATATAGATAATTATAAACGCGATCGCTCCCACGGCTCCCAAACTATCCACCCAAGTTAAGGCATGGAAAAGAATAGTTTGAGGATTAAAACCGATGGGGGCAGCAGATGCGAGAGCAAAAGCGGGGGAAGTAGTCAGGAGAAAAACAAGGCTAAATGTAGTTAATAACAGTAAATGCCTGATAATCACAGTTTTTCCTAAGGGCAAAAACTTGGAAATAATCATAAAAAGTCCCTATAAGGAATGAAAAAAGAGAGATTGAACTACAGAAGCGAATTAAATGGAACTGGGGGCTATTCTACCCCGATTATCATTGTTTAGACCAGAAAGGCCATCCTGAAAATTCCCAGAAAATCTCCCTCTCCGGGAGAAGATAAGACAAGCAACAGCCCGGTAATTTTTGCCGTTTACTTGATATTACACCTTGCCGTCTCTGGGGAAAAAATGTCACAATTAGAAATAATTAGCATTCGATATAGCAATTAATCTATGAAAATCATCCCCAAGGTCAAAGCCCCCACCTTCGTGCAAATGGCACAATGGATCATTAATCCCGTGGGTTTTATGGAAAATGCCGCCCGCAAGCATGGCGATATTTTTAGCACAAAAGTGGGTTTAACTGTAGATAATTTTATCTTTGTCAGCAGTCCTTCGGCCCTACAACAGGTTTTAACTAATGATCGTAAACAATTCTCGGCACCGGGGGAAGCCAATCGGATTATTGCCCCGATTATTGGCGATTATTCCGTCGTCATGTTAGACGGAGATATCCACAAAAAACGTCGTCAGCTTTTATTGCCACCTTTTCACGGGGAAAGAATGCGTTTCTACGGCGATTTAATCCGCGATATTACCCTAAGAGTAATGGCAGAATTGCCCGAAAATCAACCTTTAAAAGCCCGTTCAGCGACCACAGCGATTGCTTTACAAGTAATTATGGAGGCAGTTTTTGGAATTAGTCAAGGGGAACGTTATCAAACCTTGAAAAAAGTTCTGGCTGAAATGCTCGATATTTTTAACTCTCCAGTGATGGCTTCTTTGTTATTTTTCCCAATTTTGCGGGCTGATTTGGGTGCTTGGAGTCCCTGGGGAAAATACCAGCGTTCCCAAGAAAAAATTGATGATATCATCTATACAGAAATTGCCGAAAGAAAAGCTAATCCTAACCCCAATCGCACCGATATTTTATCACTACTGATGTCGGCCCGGGATGAAGAAGGCAACCCGATGAGTGATAAGGAATTGCGCGATGAATTAATGACCTTATTATTCGCAGGTCATGAAACCACCGCCACCGCTATGTCTTGGGCGCTCTACTGGATCCATCGCTATCCAGAAATTAAAGCAAAAATTCTGCAAGAAATAGCCACTTTAGGAGATAATCCTAAACCCATTGACATAACTCGATTACCCTATCTTTCGGCAGTTTGTTCGGAAACTTTACGCATTCATCCCGTGGGAATGTTAACTTTTCCGCGAGTAGTGGAAAAACCGGTAGAACTAGATGGTTATCCTTTAGAAAAAGGGACAATTCTTATGGGTTGTATTTATCTAGCTCACCACCGTGAGCAAACTTTCCCCGATTCCCATGCTTTTAAACCAGAACGCTTTTTAGAAAAACAATTCACCCCCTACGAATATATGCCTTTTGGTGGTGGGGCGCGTCGTTGTATCGGGGAAGTTTTAGCTATCTACGAGATGAAAATCGCTATCGCCACAATTTTGTCCAATTATCAGGGCTCTTCTAGGTTCTGTGTGAGCATGGTATAATAGTAACACAGAACAGGAGGTGGGTTATGTGGATAAATTTTGATCAACTCCTCGATTTACCAAATGTAACAGTGGTCAATTATCAAAAAATTGATGAGACAATTTT
>NZ_JADBUB010000058.1:0-3108 GCF_020245865.1 Microcystis sp. M169S2 | reverse complement strand
TTAGACCTCTTGCATAAATCCGAAAACAAACGATAGAAACAATAATGGGAGGGACTTTCAGTTAATTATTTATTAGTAGTTGATAATCTTCAAAAATGTTGCTGTAAAAGGATCGACTTAAGACTTTTGCAAGAGGTCTATAATTCATAATTCCCTAACAACCATACCAAAGCTTTTCTATCTGTTTTGCTAGGGCCAATAACTCAGAGCGATCGCTTGTATCCCTTAAGAGGGTGACATGGCCTAATTTTCGACCGGGACGGGACTTTTTACCATACCAAAAAAGGTGAGCGCCGGGGATTGCCGCTAAAACTGCTCTTTTTTCGGCATAATCACCGTCACTATCCTCAAAACCCAATAGATTCACCATAACTGCCCCGGCAGATTTTAAATCCGTGGCTCCGAGGGGCAAATTAGCCACTGCTTGCAGTTGTAGAGCAAATTGGGAGGTAAGACAGGCAGAAAGGCTGTAATGACCAGAATTATGGGTACGGGGAGCGATTTCATTAATCAATACCTCTCCCTGGGAAGTGACAAATAATTCCATCCCGAAAACACCCACCGCCGACAAACTACTTAACAGATGATGGGAGATAGATTCGGTTTGAGATTGTAATGATTGGTTAAGAGCGGCGGGAGCGATTACCCAGTGACAGACTTGCTCCTCTTGATAGGTTTCCACCACGGGATAGGTGACGATTTCCCCGGTTAATCCCCTAGCGGCAACGATGGCTAATTCGCGCTCGTAGGGAATATAAGCTTCTAACATCAAGTCAAGACGCTCTAATTGCGGCTTTTTGGCGTTTAATTCTTCAGGAGTGCGAATAATAAAGGTTCCTTGACCATCATAACCGTGTCGTCGCGCTTTCAGTACTAGCGGAAAAGGATAATTTTCTAGTGGGGATAAATTATCTATCGCCCAAAAATCAGGCACAGGCAACCCTAGGGAGCGCAAATAACATCTTTGCTCGTATTTATCCAATAGGGGGCGCAGATTTGCCAAACTAGGATAGAATTGCACTCCTGTGGCCGCTAATTCTTCTAGGGCATCTAAATTAACAAACTCATTTTCAAACGTGATCAGATCACAATGTTGAGCTAGTTTTTTTGTGCCTTCCGCGTCAGCTATTTCCGCGAAGACAACCCCGTCAGCTAAAGCAACGGCGGGATCGTCGGGGTGTGGTGTTTGTACAATCAGAGAAATGCCTAATTTCTTGGCTTCCTGTGCCATCATCCAAGCTAATTGTCCACCACCAATAACACCAACCCTTGTTTGCATCATTGATCACATCCTAAAGATTCCGGGGTAGAGACGCCGGTTTTTGAGTTGACACCCTCGGCTCTTTCACAGAGATTTTTGATTTGTTGAGCGTCAAGCACGGCAAAACTAAAATCAGCACCGTTGATATTTACTCCCTCGAAAATGGTGCGCAGCATAATTGCCTCGGCAAAAATGGCATCGCTTAAATCGGAATTTTTAAAGGTACTCAGATAGGCTAACCCATTGGTTAAGTCCGCTCCATGAAAGTTGCCTTCGATGATAGAGGCTCCGTTAAACACTGCCCCGCGCAAATCGGCAGAGCTAAAGTTAGAATCTTGCAGATTAACGTTAGTAAATTGGGCAGATTGCAAATTTTGTCCCGAAAAATCCTTTCCTGTCAGATTCTGGTTTTCATAACTGGCATTGGCTCCTGTGACAGCAGCAGAACTGGCAGCTAAGGCATTGACAGGAGATAGGATAAATAGTGAGGCAAAAAAAGCGATCGCTAATCGAAAGATAGTCTTCATTGGCGGCAAATTCCATCAGTGGGCATTCTTGATTTTATAGCAGTAAGTCATCCGCCGTCAGCTTTTCGCCGGCCGCCAGAAATTGCTGGCACACAAACCTTTATAATAGCTGTCTAAGCTTATACTGCCATGCAATTGGGTCTAAACAAAAATATTTAAGCTACAGTCCCTCAGCTTTCAGTTAAATAAGGTAAAAGACAAAAGTTAATTAATTTTCTCTCTCCTGACTGCTATTTCTAAGGACAATTTTTGATTTATACAAGAGGTTTGATGGATACACCGCAACTTTTATTCAATGGTTTAGCCGTCGGCAGTATTATTGCTCTGGCTGCTGTCGGTTTAACCCTTACCTGTGGCATTTTGCGTCTGTCTAATTTTGCCCACGGCGATTTTATGACTTTGGGTGCTTACATAACTTGGCTGGTAAATGCTCAAGGGATTAATCTCTGGTTAGCGATGCTGGTGGGGGCAGCGGTGACAGCTATTGCCATGCTCATTGCCGAGAGATTATTATGGAAACCTATGCGCGATCGACGGGCTGATTCTACCACTTTAATTATTATTTCGATCGGTTTGGCTTTATTTCTTCGCAATGGTATTTTAATGATCTGGGGCGGCAGTAATCAACGCTACGATCTCCCTGTGATGACCGCTACAGAAATTTTTGGGATTAAAGTAGCTTTTGATCGCTTGTTAGTCATTGGTTTGGCAATTATAGTTATTATTGCCCTCCATTTTTTATTACAAAAAACTAAGATCGGTAAGGCGATGCGTGCCGTAGCTGACAGCAACGATTTAGCTAGAGTAACCGGAATTAACGTCGAATGGGTTGTTTTCTGGACATGGATAATCACGGGAGTTTTAACTGCTTTAGCCGGAGGGATGTTCGGGTTAATTACCGGGGGAGTGCGTCCCAATATGGGCTGGTTTTTAATCTTACCAATGTTTGCGGCCGTTATTTTGGGTGGTATTGGTAATCCCTACGGAGCGATTGCTGGGGCTTTAATTATTGGTGTTGCTCAAGAAATTAGTGTTCCCTTAATTGGTTCTGATTATAAATTAGCCGTGGCTTTATTAATTATGATCTTGCTGTTATTATTCCGTCCCCAAGGTTTATTTAAAGGCACGGTTTAACAGTTATCAGTTATCAGTTATCAGTTATCAGATGTAAGTTTTAAGTTATAGTCATTTCAAATAAGTATGATACAAGTAAAAAATAAGGTAAAATAAGGAGAAACAAGCAACCCATCCAGAAAAATGTCCTATAGCCTAGACTTGAGAAAAAAAGTAATTGATTATGTAGAGAATGGAGGAAGCATA
>NZ_JADBUB010000057.1:0-26668 GCF_020245865.1 Microcystis sp. M169S2 | reverse complement strand
CTATATACCACTGACCAAACACTACCAGAATGACCAGTAAGGGTACGCAATTCTTTTCCCGTTGCTACCTCCCAAATTTTGATAGTTTTGTCAACACTACCACTAGCTAAATAGCGGCCATCGGGACTATATACCACTGACTCAACCCAGTCAGAATGACCGTTAAGGGTACGCAATTCTTTTCCCGTTGCCACCTCCCAAATTTTGATAGTTTTGTCAACACTACCACTAGCTAAATAGCGGCCATCGGGACTATATACTACTGACCAAACCAAGTCAGAATGACCAGTAAGAGTACGCAGTTCTTTTCCCTTTGCTACCTCCCAAATTTTGATAGTTTTGTGCCAACTACCACTAGCTAAATAGCGGCCATCGGGACTATATACTACTGAGTGAACTGGGTAACGATGACCAGTAAGAGTACGCAATTGTTTTCCGGTCGCTACTTCCCAAATTTTGATAGTCTTGTCATAACTCCCACTAGCTAAATAGCGGCCATCGGGACTATATACTACTGAATAAACACTACCATAATGACCAGTGAGGGTTTTATAAAGAGATGGATTATCTACTAAACCAGAAATCAAAAATTGAGGACTAGCAGGAAAATTTTTATATTTTAAATAACCATAACCTTGCATTATTCCGACTCCTAATAAGAAAACTCCACCAATCGCAATTAATCCACTTCTCAGATTATTCTTTTTAACCGGTTGTGCTGGTGTTTTTTTGGGTACAGGTAAGGGTGAAACTGGCGGAGAAGGATTAATCTTAGGAATAACTGGCGATTGTTTTTGAGTTACAACAGGCTGCGGATTTGGTGCTGGTGGAGATGGTCTATTAGGAGTTATAGGAGGTAACTTTAATTGCCGTTCAATCTCATCCAAACGCTGTAAAATTACCCTAGTATTAGCCGGTCTATTCTTGGGCAATCTTCCCATTAACTCGTCAATAAAATCCAACAATAACGGGTGAATATTTTCCGTTTCTTCTCGCCAAGATAAAACATCATTAACCGCATCATAAATTTCTAAAGGATGTTTTCCGGTTAATAAATGCACAAAAGTTCGTCCTAAAGCATGAAAGTCTGATTGAATCACTGCTTGACCATGTTGTTGTTCATTGGGTGTATATCCAGCTGAGGTAATACCTGTTACCTGTTGACCTTTTACCTTTTGATGATAGGTTTGGGTTTCTTCCCTTGCTGTGCCAAAATCAATTAACACCAACTCGCCACTATTCCGCAGCATAATATTAGGGGGTTTAATATCTCGATGCAGCCAATTCTGTTGATGAATTTTATCGAGAATTAAAGTAATTTCTCTCAGCCATTTAAAAGCCCGTTTTTGACTTAATTTATCATACTGCTTTAGCCACTGTTCTAAATTAATCCCCTCCACTTTTTCCATAACTAAACAGTGTAATATTTTCCCCTCCCTCGTGGAATATTGAAAATAGGCATCTGCGCGAGGAACACCGGTGACATTTTGACGACTTAACTCTAATAAAACGTCATATTCTCGTTTAAATAATTCCACTGCCTTCGGTTCATTATTCCATTTTTCTTGTAAGACCTTGAGGATTTTGGCTGTAAAACCCTCAAAAGCCTCATAAACAACCCCAAAACCGGTCGTATCACTCAATAACCGACTCACCCTATATTGACCATTTAACAACAACTCAGAGCCGCAACTTTGACAGTAACGAGTATTCGAGTTATTATTACTCGGATGGTCTGGTTGATAACAATTGGGATTAATGCAGTAACAGGGTTTCATCTCGGCTATCAGTTATTTTATTGGGTGAATAATTGCAAGTTTTCCCTTACCTGTCTTTGAAGGCATTTTATCATAAGTCAGTAGTAGTAGTAGGGTGCGTTAGCGATAGCGTAACGCACCAAATTAAATTAATCCTAGGTGTGGTGCGTTACGACGGATTGTTAGATTCAAGTTTAAGCAGAGATTGTCGCCGTCTAACGCACCCTACTGCACTGTTTCAGCTAATTTGGTGTATTAGAAAAATGCTATAAATTCTATAATCTAAGACTTTAAGCCGAAATCTATTGCCCTATTTCAGTTGAAACAGTCCACTACATTTTACTCTGCTTGACAACCCATCCCCTGAACGATTATGAGCAAACTGAGTTCTGCCTGAAGACACTACTCTTCTGTTGCTTCAATCTTAGCAGCTTCTCTTACTTGCTCGTAATATTTTGCTCTAAGAACCTCCAATTCTTCTTGATATTTAACCCTTGGAATTTTATCTTCTAGGATAACTAACTCAGCATCAACAACAAAGTAAAGTCCAGCTTTACGTTTTACTCCAACCTCTTTCCCCGCTGATTGAGTCGCTACCGCGCCAGCACCAGTAACCCCTATACCTATAGCCATAATGTTTTTCCAAAAAGAGTCACCAATGTTGACGACCCCTAAAATGCTAGTTATTGCAGTTAAAGTCAAGCCAGATACCGTTAGGCCTACTTTCCAGCCTTGATTAATATTTTTCCTATTGATAATCGTACCTGTTCTAAAAGTGTTAACTTGAGTCACCAACTTTTTCTTTTCTTCTTCGGATGCTAATACGATTTGTCCTTCATTACCCTCATTAGGACAGGCTGGCACGATTTGTCCTTCGTTAGAGACAGGTTCTACAGAGATAGGCTCCATTGAACCAAGTATTGGCTCGTTGTTCGGATCAGGGGACGGTGTGATTTCAGGTGGCATAATTTAGTTACCAAAATTTCCTAAGCATCTAAGCATCGGGAGCATCTCATTTATGCAAGTGAGTAATTATACTTGTCCCTAAAACTGGTTTCTGGCAAGGCTTTTAAAATAGCTTGACATAAAACCTGATTTAGGGGTTACAAAGGTGAGATGCTCCCTAAGCATTAAGCATCTTACTCAATATTTTTTCATGTGTTATGATCATCTTCACCAAAATCAATCGTAACCATTCAGTAGTAGTAGGGTGCGCCCTTCGATAGTAACGCACCAAATTAAATTAATGATAGGTGTGGTGCGTTACGACGGATTGTTAGATTCAAGTTTAAACAAAGATTGTCGCCGTCTAACGCACCCTACATCTTACTAAACTGGGATAAGCCACTCTTGAAAAAGGGGACAATTATTAATTATTATTAAAAGTGTATTTACTAATTAACCAAAATACCAGTGAAACTAGCTCAAGCTCAGACGATATTAACAGACACTTTAACCGTATTTTGGGGAGAATGGCTAGATTTACGCGCGAGAGTCCTTCAGATCGCCGCCACAGGTTTAGTTTCTCCCCTAATCTATATTATCGGTTTCGGGTTGGGGTTGGGAAGCGCCCTCGATCGCTCGATGAAACCCTCACTCGGCGATTCTTATCTAGAATTTATTTTACCCGGAATGGTGGCCCTGTCCTCAATGGCGATCAGTTTCGGGGGAACCACCTTTTCGATATGTGGCGATCGCTTATTTAGTAAAACCTTCGAGGAATTATTATTACTTCCCGTCCATCCCCTCTCATTATTTTTAGGCAAAGTTTTCGCGGGAATTTTGCGCGGTGTAATGACTTCTGCATCAGTGATTCTCGTTGCTATCTTATTTACAGGAAAATTTGTCAGTTTTCTCAATCCCCTCTTTTTATTAGTTTTAATCTTAAATTGTGCCGTCTTTGCCGGTTTAGGGGCAATTGTCGGATTGCGAGTTACATCCCTCGAAAGTGTCGGTCTGTATAATAACTTTTTAATCGTGCCGATGTCTTTTTTAGGAGCAACTTTTTTCGATCCCCAAACCTTACCCTGGCCATTAAAAATTATTGTTTATTCCTTGCCCCTCACCTATGCTAGTCTGGGATTAAGATCCGCAGCCTACGATATAAATCAATTTCCTTGGTTCGCTATCCCCATTTTATTAATCGTCGCTATTCTTCTCTCGATTGTCGGTGCTTATCAATTCTCCCATCAACGGGATTGAATCAGTAATCAGTTATCAGTTATCAGTTATCAGTTAAGTACCCAGGCAAAATTAATTAAACATATCTAACTACCTCTTGCCTTTTGCCTCTTGCCTTTTGCCTATCTTCACTAGGAAATTTATTTTACACGACTACTTATCTCCTGACTCCTGACTCCTATCTCCTGACTCCTATCTCCTATCTCCTGACTCCTATCTCTTATCTCCTTTTTCCCTTGAATAAATATATCCTTTTTTATAAACCCTACGATGTATTATGTCAGTTTACTGATGACAATAGTCGCTCGACTTTAAAAGATTATATTCCCATCCCAAATATCTATTCTGTCGGTCGTTTAGATAGGGACAGTGAGGGATTATTATTACTCACAGATAACGGTCAATTACAGCATCGTTTAGGTCATCGTCAATTTGCTCATCCGCGCACCTATTGGGTACAAGTCGAAAGAATTCCAGACCTAAACGCTTTAGAAAAATTGCGTCAAGGTCTTCCTATACAGGATTATCGCACTCGACCGGCAATAGTTAATTTACTAGATTTTGAACCGGATTTACCCCCCAGAGAGCCAGCGATTCGTTATCGAAAATCTGTTCCCACCGCTTGGTTAGAAATTACCTTAACTGAGGGGAGAAATCGTCAGGTAAGACGGATGACGGCTGCCGTTGGTTATCCCACTTTAAGATTAATTAGAACAGCTATTACTATTGACAAAAACAATAAATTATGCTTAACAGGATTACAACCCGGTCAATGGCGAGAAGTGACTGAAAAAGAGAGAAAAGCCTTGGAAAGGTTATAATTTCTGTAAGTAACCTTGACAATCAAAGTTGAATGTATAGTTTGGGACTTGATCAAATTACCCACAATTATCTATAATCGTGAATATTAAACCGAAAGACAAATATGAAAGTTAAAATTAAAAATCTTGGCATTTTAAAACAGGCAGAATTCAGTCTAGGCGACCTCACAATTATCTGTGGTCGTAATAATACAGGTAAAACTTATGCTACCTACGCTTTATTCGGTTTTTTAGACACTTGGCGAAGACTATTAACGGGACCAAGATTTGGCCTCAAAGAAAAAATTGAGCAACTACTTTCTGATGGTGTAATTAGTCTCGATCTACAGGAGTATGTTCAACAGTGTGAAAGTATTCTTACTACAGGCTGTCAAAGATATGTTCGACAAATACCTGAAGTTTTTGCGGCCAACGAGGAGAGGTTTAAAAATGTTGATTTTCAGATAGAATTAAATTTTGACAATATTCAATTTCAAAATAAGTATGAAAAGAAAATTAATACAGCAACATCGGAAATTATCTCGATTAGCAAACATGAAAATGAGCCTTATTTATCCATTACATTATTAACAGAAAAAGAAAAAATAAATCTGCCAGTGCATTTTCTTGAAGACATCATTTATAACATTATACAAGATATAATTTTCTCTCAGTTTTTTCCTAGGCCATTTATTGCCAGTGCAGAAAGAACAGGAGCGGCAATTTTTCGCAAAGAGTTAAATTTTGCTCGTAATCGTTTACTCGAAGAAATTAGCAAAAATAGCAATTTTAATCCTAGGGAACTGTTATTTAATGTTTCTAGGGATTATGCGCTACCGGTCAAAAAAAATGTAGATTTTACTAGACAAATAGAAACAATTGTCAAAAAAACTAGCTTTATCGCCGAAAATCATCTCAGTATTTTAGAAGATTTTGCAGATATTATTGGTGGTCAATATATGATTACTAGCAATGATGAACTTTATTACATTCCTAAAGTAAAAAGACAAGGAAAAAGACTTAGACTATCGATGGATGAAAGTTCTAGTGCTGTACGTTCTCTTTTAGACATTGGCTTTTATTTAAGACACGAAGCTCAAATCGGAGATTTGTTGATAGTAGATGAACCTGAATTAAATCTCCATCCAGAAAATCAACGCCGTATCGCTAAACTTTTCGCTCGACTGATCAACATTGGTATTAAAGTTTTTATCACTACTCACAGTGATTATATTATCAAAGAAATAAACACATTAATTATGCTCAACCATGATCAACCACACCTGAAACAAATTGCCGCAGAAGAAGGCTATAGACAAGAGGAATTATTATCGGCTAATCAAGTTAAAGTCTATATTGCTGAAGAAGATTCAAAGATGTTAAAAGGACAAAAAAGAAAGACCAAATTTCACACTTTAAACCCCGCTAAAATTGATCCAGAAATGGGTATTGAGGCGCGTAGTTTTGATACTACTATCGAAAATATGAATCGTATTCAAACGGCTATTATTTGGGGTGAGGAGTAATGTCTGATATTGCTATCCTCAAAGAAATGATTAGCAAGTGTGCGATAGTAGAGTTAGAGTATAAAAAAGAGTACAAACGAGATATTTATTTACTGAAACTGACAGAAAATCAAGATAACTATTCGTTTGTGATTAGTGGAATGCCTGAACCCGATCGAGTTATTGTGATCAAGCTAGATGAGTTTTTTGATGTCCGCAAAATTTTTACTGGTAATAAAGGTGAATGTAAGCGTGCAGATTTTATAATTATCGCTAATACCAATTCTGAAAAAGTTATCCTTTGTCTGGAAATGAAGAAAGGCAGAGATTCTAATTCATCGATAATTAAACAATTAAAAGGAGCCAAATGCTTTGTCTCCTATTGTTGTGAAATCGGACGCTTATTTTGGAATCAACCCGATTTTCTTCAGGACTATCAATATCGCTTTGTTAGTATTAAAAATATCAGTATTTCTAAAACAACCACCAGCAGCCGTAAATCCTCTCAAAAAAATGAGATTCATGATCAACCAGAAAAAATGTTAAAAATTTCCGCTAAAGCGAAGCACTTTCAAGAATTAATTTAGTCCTATAGCTTGACATTATGACTGATTTAATCTCGATCGAATAACGATCTTTTGCCGAGAGTGCCGAAAGAGCCTTATCGATGCTCATTTTTAAAAACTTCAAACACCTGCCGGCTGAAATATTTTAACTTATCAGCCACCTTAGGAGAAGGTTGATAATTGCCGACTAATTGCCAATTTTCCACCGTAGATAGTCGCCAAGCGGTTCCTTGATGGTTAAAAGCCTGCATTTCTAAGCCAATCAAACGCTGATGCTGATCCTCGCTATCGAGATGAAAACGAATTTGTACCAGAATACTGCGCCCTTGAATTCTGGGACTCCAACCGGGAAAATGGAAAGCGATATCGATCGAGTCGGGATCCGTTAACTCCCTTGTGTGGGGATCGTTGCGCCAAGGTTTCAGATCTGCCTTTGCATCGGGGAATTGTTGTTTAAACAGGTTGACGAGTGTGGCGATCTTCGCCGTTAATTCTAATCCTTTTGCCTGTTCCGACGCATTCATGCTCACCTCTGATAATTGCTTATAAAGTAACTATTTATACAGTTTAGCCCTGCTTTTTGCGACTATTGGAACAATTATAACGATATTTTCTCGATCGAGTCCAAAATGCCGCACCTGTCAATCAAGATAGCCGCTGCCAAAAAGACAAAATCAAAACTAAACTAGAAAATAGGATAATCGACAGGAACAGTATTTTCTATGAATCCCCAAGAGTCTCTATTACAATCGATCGAAAAATTAGGCTATCGGGTTACGGTGGGTGATGTGGCGGCAAAATCGGGTTTAGAGATTAACGCCGCACAACAGGGATTATTAGCTTTAGCGGCGGAAGCGGGGGGACATTTACAGGTAGCAGATACGGGGGAGATTATCTATCTTTTCCCCGAAAATTTTCGGTCGATTCTTCTGAATAAATATTGGCAATTGCAGTTAAAAGCTTTCGGGAGTAAAATCTGGAAAGTAGTTTTTTATGTTATTCGCATTTCCTTTGGCATTGTTTTAATTATTTCGATTTTAATCCTCTTGTTTGCTATTCTGGCGATCCTGATAGCTTCAATGTTTAAAGATAGTGACTCGGATAACAATTCTGGAAATAACAACATTAATATTAACTTCTTTCCCACGGACTTTTTCTGGATTTTTTATCCCGATTTTGGTAATAACTACTACGAAAGAAGAGATCGGGAAGTTAAGGCAGACAAACCCCCTGGTAAGATGAATTTTCTCGAGGCAGTTTTTTCTTTTCTTTTTGGCGATGGCGATCCTAATTTTAATTTAGAGGAGAGACGCTGGCAAGTTATCGGTAAAGTAATTCAAAATAATCGTGGCTCGATTATCGCTCCACAAATTGCCCCCTATCTCGATAGTATTACCCCCAGTCAGGAGGAGACAGAAGATTATATACTCCCAGTTTTAACCCGCTTTAATGGGTTGCCGCAAGTGTCCGATCGAGGCGATATTATCTATTATTTTCCCGATCTACAGGTGACAACTAAAAAGAGAAAATTACAAACAGTTTCGCCCTATCTAAAGGAAAAACGCTGGAAGTTTAGCGAAGCAGATAGTGGTCAAATTATCCTAGCTTTAGGTTTAGGGGTGGTTAACTTTATCCTCGCTTTAGTTTTAGGATATTTGCTCAACAGTGATAGTGTCGATTTGAGCGGTTCTCTGGGGTCGATAGTCACAGGGATCTACGGTTTTCTCCTCAGTTATGCTGGTGCTTTTTTGGGGATTCCCCTCGGTCGTTATTTCTTTTTACAGTGGAGAAATGAGCGAGTTAATCAACGCAATCAACAGCGAGAAAAAAGAGCAGATCTATTAGCCCAAAATAATCCTGAATTAGAGCAAAAACTGGCCTACTCTCGTCAATTCGCTGACCAAAAAGTGATTACAGATGCTGATATTAGTTATTCTACCGATCAAGACTATCTCGAACAAGAGATCGAGCGATCGGATAAAATCGATCGAGAATGGCAAAAACGCTTAGAATCCCCCGATTCCTGACTCCTGACTTGAAAGAGGGTGTGGGGTGTGGGGTGTGGGGTGTAGGGAGATGGGGAAGTGGGGAAGTGGGGAAGTGGGGAAATGGGGGAATTATGAATTGGGAAATGGGGAAGTGGAGTAGTGGGGTATTGGGGGAATTTCAACTAAAACCCCAACACCCTAAAACCCTGACAGGGGGACAAGAAGGCTGAAATCCATATAGCATAAGCTTTTCATGGTTTTAGCTCGAAAAAGTTCGCCGCACCATCTCTCACTTATTAATAATAATTCCTAGTAAGCTCGCTCCTATCTCTAATTCTTTCGTTAGCTTTTTGCCTAGAATCGCTAGATCTATTTCTAGCGAGAGAAGCCAGAAGCCTTTGTTGGCAAGTTTTCTAGCTCGCTTGTCCCCCTGTCAGCCTAAAACCCTAAAACCCTAAAACCCTATCTCCAGACTCCTGAATCCTGAATCCTGACGACCGACTCCTAACCCCAGCAACAAACTTTTTGCCACAAACCCTAACTTAAACGATCGAGAGTGCGATACTGAATTGCTTCGGCAACGTGGGAACTTTTCAGCATTTCACTATCTCCTAAATCGGCAATGGTGCGGGCAACTTTGAGAATGCGATCCATTGCCCGGGCTGATAAACCCAATTTTCGGATTGCCCCTTCTAAAATATGGCGACTGCTATCATCAAGAGCGCAAAAACGCCGCAAATGCTCGGAATTCATCTCCGCATTAGAGCGAATCCCCGTATTCTGAAAGCGATCGCTGGCCTTTTGCCTGGCCCCTTCTACCCGTTGCCGCACCTGCTCAGAAGCTTCTCCCCGACTCTCTTGGGTCATTTCTTCTGGTTTCAGGCGATTTACCGTCACTTGTAGGTCAATACGGTCTAAAAGCGGTCCCGATAATTTCGCCCAATACTGTTCCCGTTGTCGCGGGGAACAGCTGCAAGGTTGCACCGAATCGCCGTAATAACCGCAGGGACAGGGATTGGTACTGGCCACCAAGGTAAAACGGGCCGGAAAAGCGACAGAAAGACGAGTGCGAGAAATGCTCACATAACCATCCTCTAGGGGTTGCCGAAGATATTCCAAGACACTGCGCTTAAATTCCGTTAATTCGTCTAAAAATAAAATACCCCGGTGGGAAAGGGAGATTTCCCCCGGTCGGGGATAAGTGCCGCCTCCCACCAGCGCCGCTCCGGAAGCGGAGTGATGGGGACTGCGAAAAGGACGCTCGCGCACCAGAGAACCTCGATCCTTCAGTAATCCGGCGACGGAATGAATCTGGGAGACTTCTAGGGATTCGGCAAAGGTCAGCTGGGGCAGAATTCCGGGTAAACGTCGCGCTAACATGGTTTTACCGCTGCCCGGTGGCCCGACAAAAATTAGGTTATGACCCCCAGCTGCGGCAATTTCCAGGGCCCGCCGGCCAATTGCTTGACCTTTAACATCCTTGAGATCGGGGAGATTTACTCGCGATCGCCCAAATTCCTCGGCAGCGTTAAAAGTCATCGGTGAATGGCGATCGGGTTCATTTAAGAAATTTACCACTTCCGATAGATGACGAAACCCATACACTTGTACGCCTTTAACCACAGCCGCTTCTTTGGCATTATCGGCGGGAACCACTAAACCCTTGATCCCCATTTTTTCGGCGGCGGCAGCAATGGGTAAAACCCCCGCCACGGGACGCAAACTACCATCGAGGGATAATTCACCTAAAAAGAGAAAATCCCCCAATAAATCGGCTTCTACCTGTTCGGAAGCCCCTAAAATGCCGATACTAATCGGTAAATCATAAATTGGCCCCTCTTTGCGGATATCGGCGGGACTTAAATTGATGACAATTTTGCGGATGGGAAAGGCAAATCCGGCATTTTTTAGGGAAGCTTTTACCCTTTCTTTCGACTCCTGCACGGCGGTATCGGGTAAACCCACCACGGCAATTCCGGGTAATCCCCCCGATACATCCACCTCTACCCCGATTTTAATGGCATCGATGCCGATAATTGCCGCACTCCAAACCCTTGCTAACATTTTGGCTCAAGTAAAAATAAAGTGAGTTCTTAGGAAAATGAAACAGGATGTTAGGCTAGTTTTCCGCATAAAAATGATTTTATCTGGGAATTTACCCTGAAAATCAGCCTATTTCTCGGGATAACCTAGCCAGAAAAGCTGAGAGCTTAATGGTATAGTTGAAAAAAAAGGCAATTTGTCTATGAGCGAGACTATTTTTAGCAAAATTATCCGGAAAGAAATTCCCGCCTCGATCGTCTATGAAGATGATCTGGTTCTCGCTTTTCGAGATGTTAATCCCCAAGCACCCACCCATATCCTCATTATCCCCAAAAAACCGATTCCGAAACTAGAGGAAGCCAGCGACAGCGATCGAGATTTATTGGGACATTTGTTACTAACTGTTAAAAAAGTGGCCGCCGAAGCTAAATTAAGTCAAGGTTATCGAGTAGTGATCAATAATGGGGAACATGGGGGTCAAACCGTCGATCATCTTCATGTCCATCTCTTAGGCGATCGCCCAATGGCTTGGCCTCCGGGTTAAACTCCTGTTATTTTCCCGTATTTTTGGGCAATTATAGGGCTAGAAGCGTTCTTTTCCGAGTCGGTCTTCTCGATGTTAAACCCATGAATAGGTCTATTTCTGCGATCGCTTTGTCCAGCACCCTGCTGTTATTTCCCTTCACCCCTACGACTCTCGCTCAATCGGAATGCTTTCTCCAAAGAGCAGATGGACAACACATAGATCTTAGCCGTCTCTGTGGCAGTTCATCCAGAAATAGGAAAAATTCCCCGCAAGTTTATCAGCTACCGATTCAACGCCGGGTTAACGGCATTCCCACGGTGATGGTAGTTTTTAATCACCGTCACTATTATGAAATGCTTTTTGATACAGGTGCTAGTGGTATCGTCCTCACCGATGCCATGGCGAAGGCGATGAAAGTCAAACGGGAAAAGGAAGTACTCGCTCATACCGCCGGCGGTGTCGTTACGGTTTATCTTGGTCGCATTAATTCTGTTAAAGTTGGTCAGGTGGCTTTATCTAATCAGATTGTTGGTATTTCTCCCCAAATGGAAGGATTAGGACTCTTGGGACAAACCTTTTTTGGTTCCTATGATGTCACGATCAAAAAAGATGTGATTGAATTACGTCATCGTCCATAGTCTGACGGGAAAAATGCTCGCTTTTCTGACTCTAATCTAAAGTTCCTCGCTGTATTTGTTCCCGTTCGATTGCTTCAAATAAAGCCCGGAAGTTGCCTTCTCCAAAACCTCTAGCGGCATGACGTCGCTCGATTAATTCAAAAAAGAAAGTCGGCTGGGAAAAAATTGGTTTAGTGAAAATTTGCAGTAAAGTCGGCTTTTCTGGGAGGGAATGACTATTTTGTTCAAAATCGATGAGAATTTCCTGTTTTTTAATTTCTAACCATTCCCAATCAGCAATATTAAAGGCTTTCTTTTGATAGTTAATTTGCTGATAATAACTGTTGGGAACTGATAAAAATTCTACTTTTCTTTCTTTTAATTTTTGAGTTAATCTTAAAATATTTTCTGTTTTTAAAGCAATGTGTTGAATGCCAGATTTTTGATTAATATCCAAAAATTCTTGAATTTGAGAACTGTTACTGTCTGGCTCATTAATCGGTAATTTTAATTCAGTTTTAGGGTGAACAAGTACCTGAGAATAAAGACCAGAACGCTCCGTTTTAATAGTAAAAGTTTGCCTTTTTTTAAAGCCTAGATTTTCCTCATACCAATTGGCTGTTAACTCTAAATTCCCCTGAAAAACATTTAAAACTAAGTGATCAATTGCCAGAATATCCTGATTATCTTGTTCCCTACTATCATACTCAATCAGATTAGGATCGGCTAAAATTGGCGTGATTCCCTGCCTTTCAATTAACGTATGTTTGAGTTCAGCAATGCTAGAGATTTGACAGCTTTTTATCTTACCCCTAGCCAAAACAGTTTCCTGAATAAAAATGTCCTGTTTAATTCTCCTAGCTAAACTGTCTAAATCCTCCACTTGAAAAGCTACATCAGCCACTCCTTCAGGATATTTACTTAAAAATTCCGCCACGGGACTAAGGGAATTTAAGGGAGAAGATAAGATAAAAATAATCTGTTTAGTTTTATCTTTTTGGATTCCATTGCCAACTATTTCCGTGTGCGTGTGGAGATTAACTAAACTAGCGATCGCCTGAAAATCCATCACCCGCACCAACCAATCTCGCCATTTTTTGGCCGATTCTACATAAAAATGAATATGATCAACAAACATAGATAAAGTCAAAAAAGTGGTTGAGTGTTAGTAAGTGGGGAGTGGGGAAATGGGGAAATGGGGGAGTGAGGAGATAGGGTAATTTCAACTAAAACCCCAACACCCTAAAACCCTATCTCCTGACTCCTGACTCCTGACTCCTGATGACTAAAAAAAGAGATGACTATCGGGTTGAATATTAATTTCCATGGGAACGGCTTGGGGTTCAGCATTCATGGCAAAATAGATAGCATCGGCGGCGGTTTGAGCGGTTAACATCTTAGTGCGATCAACTTTTAAGCTCACCTGATCCCAAAAAGGAGTATCGACACCACCAAAATAGAATAAAGTCATTTTAATACCATAGCGTTTTAACTCATCGGCCAAACATTTACTAAAACCGACCACCCCGTATTTAGAAGCACAATAAGCGGCAGCCATAGCCATAGAATGCTTACCTAAAATTCCCACCACATTACAGATATGACCAGCCTTATTTTCCTTCATCACATTAGCGGCAGCCTGACAGGTATAAAAACTCCCCTTCAGATTGAGGTCGAGCATTTTATCTAAATCTTCCGGCGTGATTTTATTGTATTGTTTCATCACACCGGCTCCGGCCGCATTAACCAACACATCCAACCGGCCGTAATGGGAGACAATTTTTGCCATCAAAGTTTCCACCTGAGTGGGATTGGTGATATCCGTCGGCACAATTAAAGAAGGACAAGACAACTCACCAGCTAAATTAGATAAATTATCGGCATTTCTGGCCACTAATACGAGTTTATGACCATTAACAGCTAGTTTACGCGCTAAAGCGGCACCGATACCCCCTGTAGCGCCAACAATCAGGACAACTTTTTCGCTCATAATTATTGATAATTCTTTACAAATCTTATTGTAAACTGTTCCAACTGGAAAATCATCGCCGGACCTAACCCCTTGATTAAGGGTTGGGGAGTTTGGGGATAGACAGGAACATGGATGCGATCGAGTGACCTGGGACTATTAGCGGGTAAATTATACTAAATTCGTTGAGTATAGGCTACTTATCAGGATAAGCAAAAGGTTTCGACGGTGAGACTTCGGCGTGATATCAGGCTTCCAGTCAGTAGCTATTGAGCCTTCAGCAGCTCGTCGCAGTAACCGGATTCTTCCTTGCTAATGATAATCAACGATATTGGCAGTGGCAAGTACGATTCTGGACATAAAAACCTAGTTCAACAATTTTCCCCCGATAAACCGCTTATTTAAACTTTATATAGAGTTTGACAACATTTGAAACACAACTTAACATAAGTTTACATCCTAAAACTAAACACAACATTAAGTTAGTATTTCTTAGCATTCATCGAGAAGGCGAAAAAATTTGTCCTAAGTTGTTTTGACTCATCCCCTAACTACTGACTAAGAAAACTACTTAACAGAATCTTATGGTATCCCTTTTGATTGCTAGTTTTCTGGCGTTGTGATATTGCCTAAAGGCTAAGGTGAAAAATCATCAAATTTTTCCCTAACCAAAAATGCTTTAAAAAGCTTGGTCAATGTTTATAACTATTGGCCTGACATTTTATTGAAAAGACCAAATTGGAGGTTTGTAACTAATGACAACTTTTACTGGAACTATATCTAACGACAACTTTGTGGGGACCAGTTTTAACGATACTTTGATCGGTAGTCGCGGCAACGACACATTTAATGGTGGCAGTGGTTTTGACACTGCTGACTACAGCAATCTTCGCAGATTTTTTTTCCTCCCACAGAGTATTACTATTTTGCCCACAGGCGGAATCTTGAAAGGTAGTCTCGGCATTGATCAACTGACTTCTGTTGAAAGAATTATTGCCAATCCTTTTGCTAGTAATAATTTAATCGATGCTTCCACGGCCGCTGCCCCCTCATTTATCGATGTTGATCTCAGTACCTCCCGTTTAACCGTCAGAAATGTTCCTTTTCTTGGTACTTTAAACTTTACTGTTATCAACTTCGATGATGTCTCGGGAACTAATCAAGATGACTTGATTAAAGGTGATAGTCAAAATAATCTTTTGCGAGGAAATGGAGGCAATGACACCTTTTTCGGCACGACAGGAAACGATACCCTTAACGGTGGAACAGGCAATGATACCGCCGACTATCGCGGATTAGGAACAGCGATTACTGTCAAACCGACGGGAATCGTTGAGAAAGGCTTGGCTGGGGTCGATGATACGATCAGTATGGAGACGATTATTGCCGATCCTCTGGTGGGCGGTAATACTATTGATTCCAGCACTGCTTCGTTGGGAGCTTCCCTTTCTATCAATCTCTCCACGGGTGCGGCTTCTGTTTTTGGTCCTTTTCCCACCATCAATCGGACTTTTCTCAATTTTGATGATGTCATCGGGACTAGCGGCAATGATACAATTATTGGCGATTCTCAAAACAACATTCTCAACGGTAGTAGCGGAAATGATCTGATCAGTGCTAGTGGCGGTAACGATACTCTTGTGGGTGGTGCTGGGGCAGATACTCTCACTGGAGGAACAGGGGCTGACACTTTCATCTACGATTCTCGTTTTGAAGGAGTAGATTTGATTACTGATTTCATCTCTATTGATCGAATTAACTTAAGATCTTCTGGTTTTGCGGGATTATCTCTCGGTAGCCTCTCCGCTAGTCGCTACGGTGAAGGTAACTCCCTGTCTGTCGCCGCCGGTGCGGCATTTTTTGCGGGGTCTCTCTTTGGTGCGGCAATTTTGAGTGTTGACACGGCTGCAGGGGTACAGGTATGGTACACAAGTAATACTTTTAATACCCTCCTATTCGGTACAGATGCTAACCTTCTCGCCACCTTAAGTTCTACCTCTACCAGTCTGGCTACACTTAACCAAAGCAACTTCAGTGTAATTGCCTAATATCTAAATTTTTCAATCTAAGGTAAGAGCTTGTACTGTTTCAGTACAAGCCTTTTTATTGGAATCCCATAGAGCTTTAACCAACTTCTGATAGGATAAACCGTGACAATGTAAAGAAATTTTTATGACTGTACTGACCGAAGGAATCGCGCCCCACGGTGGGCAATTAATTAATCGTATTGCTACCGCTGCCGAAAAAGCCGAATTTCTGGCCCTAGCTGAAAAACTACCGCGAGTTTCCTTAGATGAACGAGCGCTTTCGGATTTAGTTATGATTGCTATTGGTGGTTTCAGTCCCCTCAAAGGCTTTATGGAACAGGACGACTACGAAAAAGTCGTCGATGATATGCGTCTAATCAATGGTTTACCCTGGGCAATTCCCGTGACTCTTTCCGTTAGCGAAGAAGTGGCGGATCCTCTCAAAGAAGGCAACTGGATTCGTTTAGATGACAGCGAAGGCAACTTTGTCGGAGTCCTGGAACTAACCCAAAAATACCGTTACAATAAGGCCCACGAAGCAGTTAACGTCTATCGTACCGACGATCAGAAACATCCCGGGGTAAAAGTCCTCTACGAACAGGGAGAAATTAACCTCGCAGGTCCAATATGGTTACTTCAGCGCGATCCTCATCCCCAGTTTCCCAAATATCAGATCGATCCTCTGCAATCGCGCAAAATGTTCCACGAAAAAGCTTGGAAAACGATTGTCGGTTTCCAAACCCGTAATCCCATCCACCGGGCCCACGAATACATTCAAAAATGCGCCCTAGAAGTGGTAGATGGTTTATTCTTGCATCCCCTTGTCGGCGCTACCAAAAGCGATGATGTGCCGGCCGATGTGCGGATGCGTTGCTATGAGATCATGATGGATAAATACTTTCCCCAAGATCGCGTTATTCTAGCTATCAACCCCTCAGCTATGCGTTACGCCGGCCCCCGGGAAGCAATTTTCCACGCTATTATCCGTAAAAACTACGGTTGTACCCATTTTATCGTCGGTCGTGACCATGCCGGAGTCGGCGACTACTACGGAACCTACGATGCCCAGTATATCTTTGATGAGTTCGAGCCGGGGGAATTGGGAATCGTGCCGATGAAGTTTGAACACGCTTTCTACTGTACCCGCACTTCGGGAATGGCAACCACCAAAACTAGCCCCAGTTTACCGGAAGAAAGAATCCACCTTTCGGGAACCAAAGTCCGGGAACTGCTGCGCAAAGGAGAATTACCACCTCCAGAATTCTCCCGTCCAGAAGTGGCTGCCGAATTAATCCGCGCCATGCAAGGATCATGAACATAACTAGGCGAGAATTGATCCAGCAGACAGGTTGGGGGTTGCTGACTTTGGCGATTAGTCAAGGGACAGTTAACCGTCATTTGGCTGCTCTCGCCGCCCCTAATCCCCGAAAATTAGCTTTTTTAGTCGGTATTGACCAGTATGGGGCGAATATTCCGCCGCTGCCCGGTTGTCTTACCGATGTGGAGTTACAAAAAGACCTTCTCCGTTATCGTTTTGGCTTTCAGGATGCTGATATAGTGACTTTAACGGGACAAAAAGCCAGTCGAGAAGCGATCGAATCGGCTTTTTTAGAACACCTGATCGCCCAAGCCAGGGCGGGGGATGTGGTAATTTTTCACTTTAGCGGTTATGGCAGTCTTGGGGCCGGAAAAGAGGTTTTTATTACTGCTGATGGGGCAGAAAATGCTTTACTTAAGGAAAATATTCTGCTGATGGCTCGCTGTCTAGCTACGGATAAGTTTAGCTTGGTTTTTGATAGTAGTCATCTCCCCCAACCTCAGCCCTATCTCGGTAATCTTCGCGTTCGTTCCTATCCCGAAACCCTGACTGATCTTAACCCCGCCGAATTAACTTTCGCTACCGATATTAAAACCCGTTTTAACCTCAAAAATAAGCCTAGTAACGGCGTTATTCTCGCTGCCGCTAAACCGGAGCAAATCGCCCTGGAATTGAGCGGTAATAGCCCCAATGCTGGCTTATTCACCTATGATCTCACCCAGTATCTCTGGCAAGCTTGCCCCAGTCCGACAATTGCGATCGCTTTTCCCCATCTCCGTAATCTTGTCGCTAGTCACAGCAGTGAACAACAGCAGCCGGCAATCCTAACCAGTAATCAAAAAAATAATTCTGCCCCGCCCTATCATACAACGTCAGAAAAGTCAAGGGGTGGGGCGGCAATTGTTACAAATCTTATTGATGAACGCACCCTAGAAGTCAATCTGGTCGGCCTGCCCTTAGAAATCCTAGAAAATTACGGGATTAACTCCTGTTTGAGCTTTATTGAGGCGACTGGGGAGGAAATCAGCCTACAAATTCTCTCCCGTCAGGGTTTAAAAGCCAAAGCCCAGTTATTATCACAAACCGCCTCCCTAGAAATAGGACAGATTCTACAGGAAAAATTGCGGGTTTTTCCCAGTCAAATTGGTTTAATCGTCGGTTTGGATAGTAATTTAACCCGGATTGAACGGGTAGATGCCACCAGTACCTTTGCCAGTTTGCCCGATGTGGCCGCCGTGGTTAACATTGGTGAACAAACGGTAGATTGTCTCTTAAGTCGAGTTGGTAGCGAAGAAACTGGCAATTATCAGTTATTATCTGCCAATGGCTCCCTAATTATCGGTAGTTTAGGGGCGGCCAACGAAGCCATTAAATCAGGAATCAAACGACTGCAATCGCAACTAGAAAGCCTGCTGGCCCGCAAATTGTGGCACTTATTGATCAATCAAGAATCCTCCGGTTTAGCCGTCATTGTCACCCTAGAAAGCCTCGATCAAACCTATATCTCCACGGTACAAACCCAAAAAATCCCGGGTAGCAGGGGGACTAATACCGCTAAAAATGACTTAATTCTGCCCGTCGGGACGGAAATTCGCTATCAAATTGAGAATCAAGAAGAACAACCCCTCTACGCAATGATCCTTGTCCTCAACAGCGATCGCCAACCGCTTTTATACTGTTCCCGTTCAGAAAACCCCGATAATTTCAGCAATTCCAGTCCATTAGCCCCCTTTGTCGTGGCCGCCAAAACCAAGGCCACCATCCCCAATTCCGGGCAAGGGCATTGGAAAATTAGTCAACCCAAGGGCATCAGAGAGAATATACTGATCCTCAGTCGCCATCCTTTCCCGAACACCTTGACCCTTCTCAATGCCACTCAAAGCCTCAAGGGAGAAGCCAGCCAACTGCTCACCCTGACTAACCCCCTAGAAATAGCCAGAGCTTTCTGGAGCGATCTAAAATTAGATTTAGGCTTAAAAATGGATAATTCTGGCAGTGTCATTGATGAATACGCCTTTGATCTGGGAACTTGGTCAGGTTTCCGGTTTATTTATCAAGTTATCGACTAAATCGATAGAATAATTCTTATGGAATCCTTGAAAAGAAAAGGTTAAAATCCTAACACAGCTACCCCTAAATTTCCCGATGAATCTTCTGCCCCGGACCACCCAAAGCCGTCTCAAAAAAATTCCACAAATTCCCAGTGTTTGGGAAGGAGATCGTCGTGCTTTATCCTTATCGGAGAGAATGCCCCGGGCCACCCTAGAACCAAATCAAGAAAGCGGTGGCGAGTGCGTGATCTGGGTGGATGGTAGCGAGGGCTGTGTACGCGCTATGGAAGTAGTTTCCCCCGAAACCGGACCGGAGGCCATGGTGAGAACCTTAATCCGCGCCATCGAAACACCCCAAAATCCAGCCCGGCCAGCCAGACCGAAAAAAATTATCGTCCGTGATCGAGAAACACAGTTTTTTCTGCGCGGGGTACTACAAGATCTCGATATCACCATCGATTATGTCCCCAATTTGCCCCTGATCGATGATCTCTTTCGTGGATTCGACGAATTCCAAAATAATCGTCCCCCGGCAATTCCCCCCGCTTGGCAGTCCGCTTTAGTGAAAACCGCTCACGAAATTTGGAAAGCTGAACCCTGGTCCTGTTTGGCCGATTACGATATTTTGGAAATTAAGATTGATCGCCCCGATTTCCCGCATCTTTACGCCTGTGTCATGGGAATGCTCGGTCGGGAATACGGAGTCATTCTCTATCGTTCCCTAGCATCCCTCAAACAATTCCGGCAGTCCGCTTTAGAAGAAAAATCGATGGAAAGATTAGAAAAGGCCTTTCTTTCCCAAGATTGTTGGTTTTTAAGCTACGAATTGGCCGATGATGATGAGGACGATGATGAGGATGACTACGATCTGGCCTCGGCTGCCCCTTCCCAGATTCATCCAGTTTTCGGCAGCGTGCATCCCTACGAAGGTATTCGCCCCTACTTGGATGAAGAAGAAGCCATCACGGTATATTTAGCTTTAATAGCTCTGTTGCGCTTTTTTAAAGGCAATCAATCCGCTTTATCCGAAGAACCGATCGGAGAATTACAGCGTCGTTTTCGCATTCCCCTCGATCCCGAACAAGCAAAAGGGGAAACCGTGGCCGTGACGGTGGCCACGATGCCCGATCTATGTGCGGAATTTATGCAACTCTTAGAGGAGGAGGACGACGATGAGGAGGATGATGAGGAAGAATCCGTACTCAAGGAAAATCTAGTCCCTGATAATGCACATCTGAGTCTGGGAATGGTTCCCTGGCAATTATTAGATAAAATTCGCAGTCGTCCGAAAATCCATTATCAACCCCAATCCGTACCCACAAAAGGGGAGGGTTTCCCCGTGGTCATGATCCAGACCTCCCGACCGAAAGCCAAGGAAATTATCGAAAAAATCGAACAAGCTGGCGGTTTGGCGGCCATTGGTTTTAACCCCGGCGAAGATCCCTTAGAAGATACCCGTTATGATCTGGGGATTCTGAAAATGGCTAACGGTGATCTCTATCTGTTTGGGGAATTCGAGCAGGATGATCCCGACCACCGTAATGCTCGCCGCAATTGGCAAAAACGCATCAAAAATACCGAGGGTTATTGTGGTTTGATTATTGCCATGGGGGTAACGGGTTCCTCCTGCGGTAATCCCCAATTAAACGATATGTTAGCCCTCTACGAGGCAAAATCGATCGATAGTAAAGATTTAGACTTGGGGGTTTTGACTCTTATGCCTCACTTCGGTTAATTTGAACCGGCAGCGGCGCAGCTTTTTTCAGTGAACAGTAATCAGTTTGCTTGGCAAATTCATTGACATACTCCCACCGTCAAGCTGCGCTATGAAGTGTAGAAATATGCCCATGACGAATCGATTTTTACCGCCGCGCATGGGCAGAAATTCCCTTAATGGGTAGGTCAACTTCGATCAGTCGTTTAGGGTAGGTCATCATGGTTAAAATTCTACAATCTCGTTAAAAAATCCCACTCCTCAAACCAAGTTGAGCGATCAACGCATTCTAATAAAGCAATAAAATCCTGCTCAATATTAAACGCTATATTATGAGGGCTGATCACCTGATTGATAATTGCTTGAACGTCATCTTTTTTGGCATACTTGTAAAAATCCCGTGTATTCAAAATTTGATTGAAATAGTTGCGATAAGCAGTTGATAATTGAACATCATTTTCTGGAATTGACCTATCATTTGTACCCAACATATCATCACTCTTAAGCTTATCCCGAATAGAGCGGCATTGATAGATGATTTGTTCAAATGCCTCATTATCATTGAGTAATTGCTCTAATTTGGGATTCATATAGTTCAGATAGGCTTGTTGAAGACCTTGAGCAAGACTTACGGCATCCACTGAAATCGAATTTTGCTGGTGACTTAACCACAGAAAAAGTAACCTACCTAATTTATCAAAATCTGTCAATAAAATAGATTCAAACGTATATGCACTTGGGATATAAGTTGGCAAATTAAACCGATTATTTAAATTATTTATAATTAGATTTTTATGGTCGTCATTTAAGAAATCTCTATCAAAAATTAACACAGATTTTTGCCATAAATTCTGCTGATTTTTAATTAACTGAAAAATCTTTTTATAACTAGGTAAATCCTTAAAAATTTGAGAGACTCCGCCCATCACCCAGAAAGAATATTTTTTTGTATTTATACCAATAGTATTCTTTTGTAATAACGTATAAATTGCTTTTGCATCATCCTGACCTTCGACAAAAATGATTTTATCCGCTTCAACGGCATTAATAAAATCTAAACCATTACTATTCCCTAAAGAACTAATAATAGGATTTAGCGCAGAGGGATAAATTCCTTTAAAGCGTGGCTCTACGAAAAGTTCTTGTTGAGATAAAGCATTATAATTATATTGAGGTCTATTTTCCAGATGAAATAATTGATGTAAAGAAACCTGTCGAATTAAACTTTCATTATGAGTTGTTAAAAAGATTTGAGTATTTGTCGAAAATCTAAGAACCGTATCGATTAAACGTTTTTGAATATCCCGATGAATATGACTATCAGGCTCATCAAATAAAATTAAGTTTAGGTCTCTAGTTTTTTCTGGTGCGTAAAGATTCAATAAAATAACAATAATTTGTAACGTTCCACTTCCCAATAGAGAAATATCTTTCTCAATGTCTTGTGACTCAATTTTATAATCAATCACTGATTTTATATCTTTTTTGATATCACTTTTAGGAAAAAACTCAATTCTTTTCTCGTTGTTAAAGAGAATATAAGATAAATCTCCAATAAAATTATCGTAAAGATTTTCATTTCGAGTTGTATCATAATAAAGATTGTATAAACGATTACGAACAACTTCAACAGACTCTCTTTTTTGAATAGATTCAATAATTTGTGGACGAGTCACAAATCTCTCCTCAGTTCTGATGGTGGCTACAGGAGAGGCAAAAGATGCACTAATAGGGTTGGGAAAATTTTCAAAAAACTCATTGAATCCTCTAAAGTTATATTGGTTATAACTCAAAAGCTCAATAACATAATTTAAACCAGAGGTCTTGATAGAAAAACCAATTTCTAAATTTATATCTACTTTATTTAAGTTAATAGATAATTCAATAGGATCGGTTGTATCACGTTGATAAAAAATATCGTCAATATTTGAACTTCTAACCGTTTTAATAGTTTCGTAAGGAAAATATTTTTCTGTTGTATGACCGAGAATATAATCACCTTTTTTGTATAACTCTTTATATCCTTTGCCCGCTTGCCGAATTAGCTTATTAAAACACTCATGCCAAAGAGCGATCGCCTCTAGCAAATTGGTTTTTCCTGAATTATTAACCCCAGTAAAGACATTAAAATCAGGATCTAAATCTACGGTAACATTTTGAAAAGACTTAAAATTTTTAATCTGAATTTTGCTGATCTTCATTCCCGTTCATCCTGCCGTAGAATTGCCTCTAGTCCAAGCTGATAATGTTCAATGCTTGTAACAGGTTGCCGTCCTAGCGTAACCGCATCTCGAATGACATAAACTTCCGACATTGTCCCACAGTTAAACACCACATAGAGCCAATAGTCCCGCTTTAATCGTTCGGCTGTTTTATACTTATCTCTGATGCTAACACAATTGGGAAGTAGGTTAGCCCAATTAAATCTATAGCAGTTTTCATCAGAATGAGGTATGGGCAAGGAGCTTAAACCCTTTGTTTGCAAAACTTGTCGACACCTCACTAACGTGAAAAGTGCTATAATTCGATTGAAAAAGCGAAACCCAACAACCCCAACGCTTACTGCTTAACTCTCAAAGTAATTGGCTGATAGCATTTTTCTTTATTCGTGGCAGGCATCCTACTCGCATCTCCCACCCCCCCTTGTCCCTCCGATGTCGGGGGGGGTCGGGGGGGCAAGGGGGGGGGAGAGTCCGGCCTCTGGGTTTTCAGTGGAGACATTGAGAATCTAAGCTGTCTCGTTGAACAAGGAATTTCCGATAGTGATAGGTCAAGAATCCCCCGTCACAGCGTAGCTTGACGGTGGGAGTATGTCAACCAAGTGCCTAAGACAAGCTGTATCCCTAACAATCAAACTAGGGTCCTTGTGAGGTGAAAGTCTCATGCACGGTTCTGAAGGGGGGGGATGGAGGCGACTCCATCCCCGACCCCTAACACGCCAGCTTCAGAAGATTCTTGTCACGCGATCAGGAATCTACTAAACAAAGAAGTTGGAAACAGGGATATTGCCAGTGGGTAATGTGCCGGTAATGCCTGTAACGTTAACCAGTAAGTCATTGGCATTTTGGAAACCAGCAACATTATCATTGACAATAATATAGGTTCCGGCTATCCCAACAGTGGTTACTCGAACCAGGGCCGCGCCATTAATACCAAGTGCTTGGTTTCCAGCTAAGGCACCATTGGCATCGGTAAAAACAGCATTCACGACGTCGTTTAAAGTGGTAGCCGCAGAATCGGCAGCACGACTAAAGGCAGCGGGGGCAGGCAGCACACCTCCTGCGGCACTGAGCAAATCAATTTTGTCGGAGTTGATCGCAAAATCAGTGATCCGGTCAGGGTTAGCGACAGTAGATTGGGAAAATTGGAAGAGGAAGACATCGTTTCCTGCTCCCCCCGTCAAGGTATCGAGTCCAGCACCACCATTAAGGGTATCATTGCCCCCAGAACCGTTGAGAAGGTTATTGGCCGTGTTGCCCGTGATCACGTTATTACCTGCGTTACCAGTACCGTTAATGGCGGCTGCTCCCGTCAGTGTCAAATTTTCCACGTTTGCGGCTAAAGTCGTGGTGACAGCGGCCGTGAGAGTATCGGTTATCGTCGTGGTAGCTGCCGTCTGCGTACCAAGAGCAGCATTAGTAGGAGAAGACAGAGTTAAAGTAAAGGTCTCGTCTGCTTCATTAAGGGAATCATTGAGAATGGGAATGTTGAGGACTTGACTAGTAACACCAGGGGCAAAGGTTAGAGTTCCAATGATGGCGGTGTAATCCGATCCCGCGGTTGCTGTACCGTTAGCAGTAGCATAGTTAACGCTGACGGTTTGGTTGCTTGCTTGGGAAAGAGTGACGGTGTAGGGGGCATTTTGAGAAGTGGTCAAACCCTCAACAATGGTCTGACTCCTGGGGTTAAGTGTAATCGTGGGTAATTGATAGTTGCCAAAATTAACATCAGTCAATTTTTCCCCTACTTTCAAGATCAAAGCGTAGGGGGTGCTAGGGGAGGTTTGGAGCCAGCCTGTTTGATTCACTTCTCGGATGGCATATTCTCCCGGTCCCAAGTTGGTAAAGCTGTATTTGCCGTTAGCGTCAGTAACTGTGGAAAGTTCCCAAGGATCTAGTGTTCCATTGGCAACACTATCAATGTAAATTGTCCAACCGGCTAGGGCTTTTTCACCTGCCTCCCAGATGCCATTGGCATTTAAATCTTCCCATTTACTGCCTTCGATGCTTCCAAGTGGAGCTGCGCTTTGAAGTGGAGTTGCTGTGTCTCCATTTTGAAATTCACTTTGCAGTGCCAAGTTCGCTGCCTGCTTTGCTCCCAGCAAGAAGGTTTTATCCCCCGTCACCAGAAAATCAAAAGCCGCCCCATTTAAAAAAGCGCCTTCAGCAATACCAAATTCTCGTGCTGTTTTGAAAGCGTCTGCGACTGCGTTGGCATCTTGTTTCGCTAAAGTTTCTAAGGAAATAAACTCCTTGGGAAAAGGTATAGGTTCGGGATCGGGTGTAGGCTCTATAATAACTATAGGTGAAATATCTATAGGTGATACAGTTGTGGACTTGGTCAATGTAGTCAAAAATGTGGTTGTTTGAAACAGAGATTCGCCCTTGCCAACTCGCCAACTGTCGGCAAACGTTGTATGTATTGTTTGAACAGAGGGATTAGGATCTAAGACTGTGCCATCACGCAGAGCAAAATCATTGCTGCTATCACCATCGCCATTACCTAAAAGCCCTTGTAGTGAGCCAGCGCGATCATCAGAAGGATTGACAAAAACATCAACGTAGCTTCCATTGTCCGCGGCGATGACGACATCGTTGTCCTCGGCTGTGGAGAAATTACCGTCTAGTCCGGCATAGGTGAAAGTGTACTGATTCCCTGATCGCTGGATTCTCGTGTTACCAAACAATGCACTGCCGCCACTGCTTAGATTATACGTTGCTCCATCAACTTTTAATTCTTGGCCAATGGCAAGCTCTGAATCATAAACAAAAGTTTTGCCGTCTAGTCTGATCGCAAACGCTGTATTAACAGAAACTTGAGCACCTGTGTACCAGGGTTTTTGAACGGTTTGCACTTGAAAATCATCAGTTAGAGACTTGACATAAATGAACGTTCCAACTGCTTGCAAATCATAGGGTTTGCCATCAAAGGTAGAAAGATGCACATCACCCCAGCCGTGGCCTTGACCAACTACCGGGCGGGAGGTAAAAAAGATCGAGAAATCTTGACCTGTAGAAACCGGAACAGAGCCGAGTGTACCATTAACGAAAACATTAAAACTGGTGTCCCACGGGGAAATACTCCACCATGGAAGATAAATTTGCTCTATGTACTCTACAGCACCAGCGCCAGTGATCAAATCCACGCCAGCGCCACCAGCAACAGCGTCAGTGCCGACAAAGCTAGACCCACCAAACCATGCGGCATTAAACGCAGTATAAATCGTGCCTGTGGTCGTTCCTTGTAGCCCACATTCCGCACCCTCAACTGTCACAGATCAAAAAAGCCATTAAAGTAGTACATAATAACTAAAATTAATTCAAAGGTTAAAAGGGTTAATGAGAATATATAGCATTAAAAGGGGTATGGAGCGAGAAAGAGAAAAT
>NZ_JADBUB010000056.1:0-8307 GCF_020245865.1 Microcystis sp. M169S2 | reverse complement strand
TGGCTTTCAAGACTCGGTTAACAATCTGTAATATTCCTTGTTGACACCCTTACTGACAAAGAAAAAACTGAAATCAAGTCAGGATAAGGGTTGGAGTGCTTACTGAAAAAATTGTTAAGAAAGATCCCTATAAGGGATAGATCAAGGGGGGCAGGGGGGATCGAATCTAAAATCCATTTCTAATTTAATTATAACCAGCTACTTAATAGATTTTAACAACTTATTACAAAGGTGAGAGTAACGGCGATGGCCACCCCCAATTTCAGAAATCACAACTCTGAGATTGAAGCTGGGAACGGAAGGCTCCGAGGTGTAACCGGCTCTTCTCGACTTTGTGTGATAAGTTTAACTTACTATAGAAGCGATCAATCTTTGTGTCCTCTGTGTCTGGAGTGGTTCCTTCCACTCCCTCGCCAGCAGGACTGTATCTTAGAATACATTTTACCCACCAAACCTAAGAGAGCCGCCAAAGTTTGGGGGTCGGAGTGGGGGGAGATTGTCAGGATATTTTGCGAAAATTTGGGCTTAAGTTAGTAAAGTTGGGGATTTTTCCCAAGTTAAGGATTTTTGTGGGAGAAAGGATTTGAGGAATTTTGGGGACTTTTTTCTTAAGTTCCTAAACTTCGGTTGTTTTGAGGAGCAGGAGAAAAATATACTGGGCTAGAAGTTATACATTGTGAAGTTTTTCGGCTCTTCTGGTTTCTGTGTGGAAACGAGGTCTATGCTGATAGTTTCTTCCGCAAAATAGCCCTAAAAGTTTTGCCCGATAAGCATTTCACGACTATATAAGCAAAAATTATCACACAAACTCTAGAAGAGCCGTTTTTCTTAATGTATAACTTCTAAGTACCATAAATTATTGAGGGTAAATTCAATGATATTGAATCCGAACTCCGAAAATCTGAACAAGAAAAAGTTTGCATTTCTAACGGGGATGATTGTTTCGGTTTTGGCAATCTTAGTTTTTACTGTTGGTAATTCTGCGTTTGCTCAACCTGTTTTTACAGACAAACTCGATTTAGGTTTAACGAGCTTTTATCCAGATGCGGCTTCTCAACAGAAGAAGGTTGATATATTAGAGCAGCTTAACTACAACATCTCTGTTCCGCTTAATGTGGAAGATATAAAAGATAAACTAGGTGATGGATCATTTCAGAGTGCCGACTTAGATTTTAGTACAACCCAGCCCACTGTTCCAGGTACTAATACCCGTATTTCCTTCACCGGTCCTATTACCACAACTAACGGAGTTGCTGAAACTTCTAAACTTTATGCTGTTGTCGCAGGAAAGCCCAAATTAAACACTTGTCCCGTTGAAGTTCAGGAAACACAGATTGCATTCTTCAATCGGAAAGATGATGCAAATACAAAAGCTCAGGCTCTTTCCGACGAAGGATATCTGGTTTATGTTACTGCTAATGCTGCTGTACAAAACGAAGCCAAAGATAAAATTATAGAACTCAACTGTAAACCTAATGCTCAAGGAGTAATTATTAATGGCAAAACACAGAAAGTTACTGTAGATTTTACAGATATTTTTAACTTACTACCGCAAAATTTACAGCAGCCTGCAAAAAATTTACCTTTTGTTTATTCACCAAAAAGTGATTCCATTTATTTAGTCAATGCCAGAAAAGAATATGATCCCAGTAACCCTACAAAATAAACTTCTATAAAACATCTCGTGTAGGAATGGGAATTCAATAAGTCGTATTACTGTGGAGAAGATATCTGATGATAAAAATATCTTCTCCACAGTTTGTTTAATGCTTGACTATAAATTTAAACGAAATTACCGACAATGACTGTCTAGATGTTTTCTAATAGACTTTCTAGCACCTAATATTATCTCAAGACTAAAAGTCTTTCTAGTTAAAGAATCTACCTGGATCAAAATTATTTTAATTGCCTCATATTTTTTCAGTAAAATTGAATTAGCAACAATAGATATACATTACAGCTATTGAACCATTTAGTTAGTACATAAACCAAAAGCAAGCTGTGACTAGGTTATAATTTTTGGAGATGTCTATTGCGCTCATCAATCTCGTGGGAGGCATTACTTAACGCGCCTTTTTTCTGGTTTATTCTCCCAATCACAATTCCAAAAACTTGGATAACGACAGTAACAACAATTTGTGAAAACACTATATATAGCGTTTCCTAAGCTAGTGAGGTACACCTATTTTTCTTCATTTTTGCATCTTGTCTTTTGCCTTTTGCCTAAAACCCATAACTTTTGTACCTCAGCAGACTGAAAAACGCTATAATTGAAAGTTGTAACAGTCGTTCAGTTATGGAATACCGATGGGATGAAGCAAAACGACTTACTAATCTTCGTAAACACGGTATAGATTTTGCCGATGTTCCCGCCGTTTTCGATGGGGACATTTTAACGGTTGAAGATGATCGTCTCGATTATGGAGAGCAGCGTTTTGTTACATTGGGTTTACTAAAAGGGCGAATTATTGCCGTTGTCCATACCGAACGTGAGGATCACACTCGTATTATTTCTGCAAGAAAGGCAACGAAATATGAACAACGAACCTACTTTAAGCAACTCTCAAACTGATTGGCAACGATTAGACGCAATGAGCGATGAAGATATTGATTTATCAGACTGTCCAGAAATTACACCTGAAATGTTTGCTAAATCCGTAGTGCGGCAAAGTGTCGCCGTAACCAAGGACAAAGCTCAAGTTACCCTCTCCATTGATAATGATGTATTCGAGTGGTTTAAATCTCAGGGAAAAGGCTATCAGATACAGATCAATGAGTTGCTACGAGCCTATATGGAAGCGCACCAATAACCATTAAATCTATAGCTTGATTATTGTTTCTAATTGATCCCAAATTCTTGATCAGTAGTTCCATATTATTTTTACCAATCACACCGAGAGGATAACTAATTTTTTAAAGGTGGACAAAATGCCCACCCTTAAAACTATTGTAAACTGCTAGTTAACTGACTTTTGGCCTTAGCTAAAGCTTCGCTTAACTTACTAGCATCCCGTCCCCCAGCTTGAGCTAAATTGGGACGACCACCACCACCACCGGCGCAGATTTTAGCGATCGCACCGATAAATTTACCCGCTTGTAAACCCTTATCTTTAATCACCCGGGGACTAAAAGCGGCCACTAAACTCACTTTATCAGCTGCGGGAGTCGAGGCCAAAATCACTGCCCCTTCCCCTAATTTTTGCTGTAGTCTTTCGGCTGCGGCCATCAAAGCATTAGCATCAATATCGCCCAAAGAAGCGACTAATAGCTTAAATTCGCCGATAGATTCAGTTTGAGATAGAAAAGCATCCGATTTATTTAGTGCTAACTCCTGTTTAACCGCTTCTAACTGCTTTTGTGTCCCCTTTAACTCCGATTGTAAGGCCGTAATGCGATCGGGAATTTCCAGAGGTTTGACCTTAAAGCGATCGCACAAATCCCGCACCACCTGATCCCGTTCATTCAAATAGGCTAACACGGCAGGGCCGGCCACCGCTTCGATGCGACGAATTCCTGCGGCGATTCCCGTCTCGGAGATGATTTTAAATAAACCGATCTCGGCGGTATTTTTAACGTGAGTTCCCCCGCATAATTCCATAGAAACACTAGGAATATCGATAACTCGCACTTCTGAGCCGTATTTCTCGCCAAACATGGCAATAGCTCCCTTCTGCTTCGCTTCTTCCAATCCCATCACCGCTATCTCGGTGTCATGCGCTTCGGCAATCCAAGTGTTAATCTGTTCTTCCACCTGTTGCAATTCAGCGCTAGTCAGGGGACGAGGACAGTTAAAATCAAAACGGAGGCGATCGAAACTGACGAGGGAACCTGCTTGGGAAATCCCCCCATCGACAAGCTTTTTCAGGGCCGATTGTAGCAGATGGGTGGCGGTATGATTAGCTTGAGCGCGACGACGACAGGAGCGATCGATCTGAGCATTAATTGTATCGCCAGTGGTGACAATTCCCCGCTCAATCCGACCAAAATGGATAAAAATCCCCGATTCTTTCTGCACATCCTCAACGCGGATAAGCAGATTATCGCCAGTTAAATAACCCTTGTCACCGATTTGTCCACCCGATTCGGCATAAAAAGGCGTTTGATCGAGAACTACCTGCACCTCAGTGCCTGCTGCGGCCGATTCCACCGTTTTACCGGCGACTAAAACCGCCGTTACTGTTGCGGTTGCTTGCAAATCCGTATAACCGAGAAATTCCGTCGGGTGAATATGTTCTGCCAGCTTATCTAAACTCCCCTGTACCGTCAAATCTATGGTTTCGTGGGCGGCTTTTGATCTTTGCTGCTGTTTTTTCATTTCCTGCTCGAAACCCGCCGTATCGACGCTTAAACCCTGCTCCTCGGCGATTTCTTGAGTCAGTTCCAGGGGGAAGCCATAGGTATCATAAAGGGTAAAGGCATCGACTCCCGAAATCTGGCTTTTTTCTTTTTCTAGAATCGATTCGAGCAGTTTCTCGCCTCTTTCTAGGGTTTCTAAAAATCTCGCTTCCTCTCGCTCTAATTCTGCCTTGATCACCGTTTCTCGTTCCCGAACATTGCCATAGACGGACTCGGAAAGAGCGATCGCCACTTCCGCGACTTTGGTGATAAATTGACCTTCAATACCGATTAAACGCCCGTGCCGTACTACTCTGCGAATCAGACGACGCAGGACGTAACCTCTGTCAGTATTCGATGCTGAGATACCATCGGCGATCATGTGTACTACCGAACGCACATGATCGCCGATGACTTTTAGGGAAACTTTCGTTTTTTCGTCCGCTTTCTGGTAGTCTATGGCTGCTAACCGGGCCGCTTCGGCGACAATCGGGAAAATTAGGTCAGTTTCGTAGTTATTGGCGACTTTTTGCAGGATTTGCGCCATCCGTTCCAAACCCATCCCCGTATCGATATTTTTATTGGCCAGGGGTGTCAGATTGCCATCCGCGTCGCGGTTATACTGCATGAAGACGAGGTTATAAAACTCGATAAAACGGCTATCATCCTCTAAATCGATGGTTTTATCCCCTAATTCCGGGTGAAAATCGTAGTAAATTTCCGAACAAGGACCACAGGGACCCGTGGGACCCGATACCCAAAAGTTATCCGCTTCGCCCATTTTTTGGATACGATGGGCAGGAATACCGATTTTATCGCGCCAGATAGCGAAAGCTTCCTCATCCTCTTTAAAGACACTAACGACTAATCTTTCGGGGGGAAGGTTAAAAACTTCTGTGGACAATTCCCAGGCCCAGGCGATCGCTTGTTCTTTAAAATAATCACCAAAGCTAAAATTGCCCAACATCTCGAAAAAAGTATGATGTCTGGCAGTCCGGCCGACATTTTCGATATCGTTGGTGCGAATACATTTTTGGGAAGTGGTAGCGCGGGGAAATTCTGGGGTCTTTTGCCCTAAGAAAATCGGCTTAAAAGGGAGCATTCCCGCAATAGTCAGCAAAACGGTGGGGTCTTCTGGGACTAGAGATGCACTAGGGAGAATTTTATGGTTTCTGGCCGCAAAAAAGTCTAAAAATCGCTGGCGAATCTCGCTTCCGCTTAGGTGGTTACTCATAGAAGATGTCAGTTAGTCAGAAAATGCCTATTTTATCCATTGTGGCATTTTTGCGTTTTAACTCTCCACCTTTACTCTCGCGCCGCTTGTCGGACCTGCTCTAAGTCTAAATCCAAAGCTTGAGCGATTTGTTCCACACTTAAACCCAAAGCCAGCAAACGGGGAATAGATTCCAGTTTTCCTTCTAGTTTTCCTTCTAGTTTTCCTTCCAGTTTTCCTTCCTGTCGTCCCTCCTGTTTAGTTGCTTCCTTCCATTCCTGATAGGTTTGAGATAAGGTCATAAACACCTCTCTATCCTCAGTTTCTAGGATGTTATTTATTTCCATACTAACCCGCCAACTAATCAATAATTCCAGCACATTTTCCCGGAAAGCATTACCTTGAGGTAATTCTAACAATTCTCGCACCGCTTGGTTTTGAGTTTTTCCCCTTCCTAATAATCTTAACCAGAGAGTCTCAGGAGTCACAGGCAATTGATTAATAGCGATAATTGCCGTGCGATAAAGCGCGGGAAGAAAATACACTCCTTCTGGCCAATCTGAGTCTAATTTTGCCCCAATACTCTCTAAAAGAGTCAGACTAGCCGAAGGGGATAAAATCCACAAACGAGGGGCATTGTCTTCATTGTAACTCTGATTTTCCCGTTTAGCTTGTCTTTGCAGTTCGGCTAAAATTGTCAAAAGTTTCGCTAAACAATTGCGAATCTCGCTACGGTTGGGAGGATTGCGATAGGGTTCAATTAAGACAGTATTAAGGACAATTCTGCCTAACAATCCCAGATAATCGGGGTTGGGTTCGGGATTGGGGGAAAAAAATACATCTATCTGTCGGGTTTCGTCGCTGACTTCTTTGCTGATTTCGAAGATTCCCAGGGGAGAAAGTAATTGTTCAAGGTAATTTTTGGCAAATTGGTCATGGGGTTTCATGGACTGAGCAGTTAATCGATAATTCTCAATTGTATTGATCGATTTTTGAATGGTTTTATAAACTTATGTTAACAAAAATGTCAGATATTTCAGAAATCCCTTGACAAATAAAAATCAGTTTTGTTAACTTACGATTGTCTTCGATAAATTCCCTTGAGCATCATGACATTAGCAACAATTATGAAAAATGGGGGGGGGAGAAGAAAAGCTTATGCAATTCTCTCCTTCAGGTCTTTTCTCTAGTAGCAACTACAGCGATCGGATATACTGCTATAGCGACCAGTGCCACAGCCGAAATTAGTGAGCAAGATCACCTTATTATCGCTCAATTTGCTCCTCGTGGTCGTGAATTTGTTTGTCAGTTTAATGGATCGGGTACTACGATTGCACCTAATATATCAGGGTCTTTTATTCATAGGGGTTCTTGCTACATTCCCGCCGAAGGAAGAAAATGTATTTCTGTCTATGATAACGTATATCAACCAATAGTTGATGGTACGGAGTGGACAAAAGATTGTGGGGGACTTGTGCCGATAGTTAACGATCCTAACACGGGAAAAAGTTACTATCAATTGAATACATTTAACAGAAGATTTATTTTCTCAAAATAATCTATGAGCTAAAAAATTGACAATAAAAGCGATCGAGTTTTGGGGCTATTTATATCTAACCTCTTTTTCTCTGATCGCTTCACTTGCATCTTCTGGAGTCAAAAGTCGTTGCTGTTTTTCACTAAAGTAAAATATTTGATAATTGGGTGATAATTCCTCTTGTAATTGCCGCCAAATATTGACACCTTCCCTCTCAAAATTGTCTTGACTTACTGCATCAAAAAAATGTGAATCGGCGGGATTGTCCCAATTTATAATTTGATTATAAATCTCTGCCCAATTACTTAACTTCTGTTGGATAGAACTCGATAAAGGTAACTCATCTAAGTTAAGGTTATCAGCAGTTTCCATATCCCAAAGAGGCGAATAGTTATATTCTGCCATTAGTTTAATTTTTCTTTTCATCAAGGTCTTCTCCTAAGAAACGTTGGATGAGTTTTCGGGGAGTGGCATTCGCACTAACTACATAACCATTACTACCAATATCGATAGAAATGTATTGAATTTATCCTTGATAATCAACTTTATAAATACTTCTGCTCGTTCCTTGAGTGCCGATTAATTGACCCATGGTAATTGCTTTCATCAAGAAATCAATAATATTATTAATCGCAATGCCTCGACGCTGAAAATCTTCTCCATGTTTATTAAGAATATGTTCCCAACCCGATGAAGAATTATCGATTTCTAAAAAGATTATCCGCCCGTTGTCTAATTGAGTAATGGCAATAATATCTTGGGAATTGTGTTTAATATTTCTAAGCTTTAGTTCGTTAATTAACTCCTCAAAACTATTTTCATCGGGCATTGGTTTTTTCAAGGACAAAAATGCTTAAATCGGCGTTTTAACCAGAATCTTGATTGATTTTGACTCAGATTATAGTTAAATCAATTCTCTACCCTTGCGTAGCTTGTCGGACTTGTTCTAAGTCTAAATCCAAAGCTTGAGCGATTTGTTCCACACTTAAACCCAAGGCCAGCAAACGGGGAATAGATTCCAGTTTAGCCTCTAGTTTTCCTCGCTCTAGTCCTCGCTCTAGTCCTTCCTGTCGTCCTTCCCGTTTAGTTGCTTCCTTCCATTCCTGATAGGTTTGAGATAAGGTCATAAACACCTCTCTATCTTCAGTTTCTAGGATGTTATTTATTTCCATACTAACCCGCCAACTAATTAATAATTCCAGCACATTTTCCCGGAAAGCAT
>NZ_JADBUB010000055.1:0-12944 GCF_020245865.1 Microcystis sp. M169S2 | reverse complement strand
CAGGTGGTCAATTACCTAATTTTCAGGGAAAAAATCCCTAAATTTTCCCCCCAATCACTCCAATGGTAGGCACTTTTTCAGGGAAAAAAAGTCTAAAAGCCTTATCCAACAAGGTTTTTAGATTTATTCAGCAAACCCTAATTATTAATATTAGTTATCAGTCATTTGAAGTAGCCAGACAAAATTCAAGTTAATGCTAAGAGAAGGGAACAAGGAACAGCGACAATTAATTAACAGCCTTTCTCATAAAACTGTTATATAGCAATTCTCTTGCTGAGATTAGGGATTATTGTTGATAAAAAAACTTCTAAATCCCACGGCTAGTAAGGAACCACTTAGGACAGTTATCAATGTCCAAATTTGATTTTTTTGGGTTCCTTCGACTTTCTCTAAGCGTTTATTCATGTCATCAAATTTACTATCAAGAGTTTTAATATCACCTTTAACTTCCGTGAGTTCAATCTTTAAATCGGTAGTATCTTTTTGAATAGTTTTGACATCAGCTTTTATTTCCGCTTGTCCATTCTCGATCACCTTCAATCGATTGTCAACCTCAATCAGTCGAGTTTCCATGGTAGTGAGTCGAGTTTCCATGGTAGTGAGTCGATTGTCCATGGTAGTGAGTCGATTGTCGATCTCGTTGAATCGATGTTCGATTATCTTCTGTCCATTGAGGATTAAATCTTCTAGTCTTTTTAAATCATTATCGGTAGTAGTGGTGGTGGTCATTGATTAAACTCCTATAATTTCAATTCGCTCTTATCTTTACTATTATACTAAATCCGTTTTTAATCCTGTGATTAACTCCCAAGTTATGGATTGTTTCTCCCCACTTCCCCACTTCCCCTATACCTTTTCAACAGGATTTATTATTAGCTATAGATTTGCTGCTTGAGCAAATATGTTCACCGAGGATCACTCCCGTTAGAGTGAGATAAGATTAACTCTTATTCCTCACCCTAACTACTAGGAAAAACCAGCAATTAAATTAGGCACCTTGCCGCAATTTATCCAAAACCGATCGATCTTCTAGAGTAGAAGTATCACCAGAAATCTCTTGACCTGATGCTAAAGTTCGCAAGAGACGACGCATAATTTTACCCGATCGCGTTTTTGGCAGCACATCGGTAAAACGGATTTCTCCCGGTCGAGCAATAATGCCAATTTCCTTGACAACGTGATCCTTTAATGCTTGCGCTAACTCCGGACTCGCTTCATAATGCCCCTCGAGAGTCACAAAAGCATAGACTTCTTCCCCTTTAATTTCATCCGGTCGTCCCACCACAGCCGCCTCTGCTACCGCAGGATGGGATACTAAAGCTGATTCGATCTCCATTGTCCCTAAACGGTGGCCAGAAACGCTAATCACGTCATCAACGCGCCCCATTACCCAGAAATAACCGTCCTCGTCCTGACGACTACCATCCCCAGCAAAATAGAGATATTGGCCATCTTTGGGGGCAATCTGTTCCCAGTAGGTATTACGGAAGCGATCGGGATTTTTATAGACTGTTCGCATCATACCGGGCCAGGGATGTTTGACCACCAGATAACCCCCCTCATTCGCTTGGGCGGGATTACCGTCTAAGTCCACCACTTCGGCCATAATACCGGGGAAAGGCAGGGTTGCTGACCCCGGTTTGGTGGCAATTGCCCCGGGTAAGGGAGTAATCATAATTCCCCCGGTTTCCGTTTGCCACCAAGTATCGACAATCGGACATTTTTCCTTACCGATAACTCGGTGATACCACATCCACGCTTCCGGGTTAATCGGTTCTCCCACAGTTCCCAGTAAGCGCAAAGAGGATAAATCCCGGCTATTGGGGATATCTTCACCCATTTTGATAAAAGCGCGGATAGCAGTGGGGGCAGTATAAAAGATATTAACGCGATATTTCTCGATTACATCCCAAAAACAGCCTAAATTAGAGGGACGGGGAACCCCTTCATACATTACCGTGGTGGCACCATTGGAAAGCGGTCCGTAAACGATATAACTATGGCCGGTAATCCAACCCACATCGGCAGTACACCAGTAAACATCGGTGTCTTTCAGGTCAAAAATCCATTTGCAGGTGACATGGGTGTAGAGATTATAACCGCCGGTGGTGTGGACGACTCCTTTCGGTTTGCCGGTGGAACCACTGGTATAGAGGATAAATAACATATCTTCGCTATCCATGGGTTCGGCCGGACAGTTAGCAGATACCTGTTTTTGTAGATCATGCCACCAGTAATCGCGATCGGCAACCATATTGATGGGTTCCTTGCTGCGCTGGACAACGAGAACTTTTTCCACACTGGGGGCGCTATTATCGGCTAGAGCCAGATCCACCTGTTCCTTGAGGGCAACTACTTTATCCTTGCGGAAACCACCATCGGCAGTGATTACCACCTTAGCGGCCGCATCATTAAGACGATCGCGCAAAGCATCGGCACTAAATCCCCCAAAAACTACACTGTGGGGCGCGCCAATTCTGGCACAGGCTAACATGGCGATGGCCGCCTCGGGAATCATCGGCATATAAATTCCGACCACATCGCCTTTTTTAACGCCTAATTCCTTTAAAGCGTTGGCAAATTGACACACTTCTCGGTGTAGCTGTTCGTAGGTAATGGTGCGGCTGTCCCCCGGTTCTCCTTCCCAGATGATGGCGGCTTTATTGCGTCTCCAGGTGGTGAGATGTCTGTCAATACAGTTGTAACAAATATTAATCTTGCCGTTGACGAACCATTTAGCAAAGGGGGGCTGCCAGTCAAGAGTCTCTGACCATTTTTCAAACCAATATAGTTCTTTTTCGGCTAATTGGGCCCAAAAAGCCTGGGGATCGGCCTTGGCTTTGGCGTAGAGTTGCTGGTATTCTTCAAAGCTTTTAATGGTGGCATTCTGAGCAAATTCGGCACTGGGGGGAAACAGCCGATTTTCCTGTAGGATCGATTCGATCGCTATTTCTGTCATACTGGCAAACGAAATAAATTATCTTGCGATCCAGATTACCTTTTTCGGTTCCCCCCGTAACCTTGGCAAGCAATTCTTTAAGGCTATTTTAGGATTACTCGATCCCCAACTAGCGATCGCCATTTTGCCCCAAGTGTTACAGAGTTTAAAGTTATGTCACCGATCAAGCGATGAACAGATCGCTGTAAGGTAAACTAACCGATAAACCCGAAATTTAACATGGAGAACACTCGGTAAGGAGTCATAATTCAATGTCTCATAGCGTTAAAATTTACGATACCTGTATCGGTTGCACCCAATGCGTTCGGGCTTGTCCCCTCGACGTGCTGGAAATGGTCCCCTGGGATGGCTGTAAAGCTGCCCAGATTGCCTCTTCCCCCCGCACGGAAGATTGTGTTGGTTGCAAACGTTGCGAAACCGCTTGTCCGACGGATTTCTTAAGCATTCGGGTTTATCTCGGAGCAGAAACCACCCGCAGCATGGGTCTAGCCTACTAGGCCCGGCAATCATTCTGTGTTTATCATTTAGCGAAAACTAATCTTGTTAAGAGGACTAACCAGTCCTCTTTTTTCGTTATACTCCCGTCGCTAGTGAAGATTTTAGTTAGGTAATTCTCCAAAAAGTTGACGATATTTTTGCAGTTTTGCCTCCATTTCTACTAACTGCTGATTGGCCTGTTCAGCCCGTTGGCGTTCATTTTCAGCCCGTTGGCGTTCATTTTCAGCCCGTTGCTTTTCCTGCTCCAGTAGTTGATTAATTTCGCTGTAGGACAAGAATTGAGTACCATCAGGACGATAAATTTTTAACTCGTCGGTTAAGGCAAAACGAATGCCTAAACGGGGACTCACCCAATTATTAACCTCACTAACACTGTCTAAACTGTCACCAATTCGCTGCCAAGCTTCTAGACTATTATCATCGGGATCATAGACGTAGTATTCTTGGACTCCATAGCGATCATAAAATAGCAATTTTTTGGCCATTTCGATGGAGGTATTACTGGGAGAAAGAATCTCAAAGACGACTTGAGGAGCAAGATTATCTTCTTGCCATTGTTTGTAGGAACCTCGATCGCCTTTCGGTCTGCCAAATACTACCATCGTATCAGGAGCGGCGGCAATTTTCGGCTGGCCTTCCACGGGATACCACAACAGATCCCCCGCTACAAATACCTGGGGATCATCGATATATAACCAGTCGAGATTCTGCTTAATCGTTACTATCCAGTGAAATTGTTTAGTATTATCTGCCATCGGTTTACCGTCGCTCTCAGGATAGATAATCTCGTTTTTGTTAACTTGACTAACCATGGGGAATACCTGCCGAACTCATTGGGCTATTTTTATTATATAATAAATTTGAACTAAGTAAGGAAAAGACCGATCTTGATTTTAGAACTAGAGCAAGTAAATTTAGCTATCCGACGCGGCAGCGCTTATCTGTTAGAAGATATTACTTTTAGCATCAAGCAAGGAGAAAAGTTAGCTATTGTCGGAGCATCTGGGGCAGGAAAAACGACTCTTTTGCGATTGTTAAATCGTTTGCAGGAACCCAGCACGGGAAATATTTATTTTCAGGGTAAATCGATTAGGGAAATACCGGTTATTTCCCTGCGACAACAGATAGTTTTATTGCTACAAGAGTCGAAGTTATTGGGTATGACTGTTCGAGATGCTCTCGCTTATCCTTTGCAATTGAAAAAACTTACCCCTGCCGAAATTAATCAGAGAATTGACCATTGGACATCCCTATTAAAAATTCCTCAACAGTGGTTTGAGCGCGGGGAGTTAGAATTATCTTTAGGACAAAGACAATTAGTAGCAATTACCAGAGCTTTGCTGTTAGAACCGAGCATACTGTTATTAGATGAACCCACCTCCGCTCTAGATACAGGCACGGCCAGCAGGTTATTAGAAGTATTAAATAATCAAAGTTCAATGACGATAATTATGGTCAATCATCAACTGGATTTTTTAGAGGAATTTGCCGAGCGAGTCATTTATATAGAAGCGGGAAAAATTGGATCAAATTGCCTTGCTAATCAATTAGATTGGTTAGGGCTAAAAACTCAGTTAATTGATTTAGAAAAATCTCGACAAAGTGACCACTGGTAAGATTAACTTAAAATTGCTGCGCCCTCCTGAAAAACTAATAATTCTCCTGAATTAATCGCTGTCCAAACTTCATTATCAGTTAAGGGAGTAGTGGCAATAATTGCGACTTGATCGCCGGGATGAGCTAAAGCTTGAAAATCAACGCTCACATCTTCATCAATTAAATGAGCATGGGCAAAAGGATATTGACGGATTATATAGCTTAATTTTGTCGAACAATGGGCAAAAAAATGTTCACCATCGGATAAAAGATAATTAAAAATTCCTTGACAAGCGATAGAGTTTGTGATAGTTTTTAGGACTTGATAGAGTTGTTGTAGGGAAGGTTTGCCCTGGGGAAAAGTCTCTCGCAGGGTATTAAGAATTAAACAGAAAGCTTTTTCCGAATCCGTCTCCCCAACTGGTTGATAAAAATCTCCCGCAGCCGGTGAGAAATTTTCTAAATTACCATTATGGGCAAAAACCCAATATTTCCCCCACAATTCCCGCCGAAAAGGATGACAGTTTTCTAGTTTAATTTCTCCTTGGGTGGCTTTGCGAATATGGGCGATAACATTGGTAGAATGGATGGGATAGTTTTTAATTAATTCCGCAATCGGAGAAGCGATCGAGGGTTTAACATCAATAAAAGTTCGACAACCTAAACCCTCAAAAAAAGCAATTCCCCAACCGTCTCGATGTTCGTCGGTTTTTCCTCCCCGCGCACAAAATCCCTCGAAGGAAAAACAGATATCCGTGGGGACATTACAATTCATGCCTAGAAGTTGACACATAGTTGCTTGAGTTTGAACATCAGATGCGTGGAAAATTATTTACTGCCAGCAGCCGTGACAGGAGACAGGAGAATTTTTTCCAGCTGCCTCTTGCCTATCCTAGCTAAGAAATTAATCTGGCACTACTACTAATTAGGATTTACTGAAAAAATTTGTTGGTTGGTGTGGGGTTTTACCGATTTTCAGAAGGTTTTTAGATTTATTCAGTAAATCCTAATTAAATCAACCTCTGAAAGACAAAAAGGGCAAAAAATCAGATTTTTAGCGATAAAATAACAATTTTTTGCCTAAAAGCCCATTTATTTGCTGTTATTGTCTTTTATCTCCCTGCATCCCTGTTTTAACTCCCATGAATCTGAATCGGGCGATCGAGATTAATTTTTTGGACTGCTTATTCGATAAAATAGGAAATCGGGCCATCTAATCAAATCTGTATCCTTAAGGCTATGACAATTATTTCTCGATCGATCCCCCAATCACCCACTAAATCCTTGTCTATCGGCGGCTGGCGCGGTTTGATCGAAGAATATCGCCAATTTCTGCCCGTAAGCAGTAAAACCCCTGTAATTACCCTCCTAGAAGGCAATACACCCCTGATCCCCGCCCCTTATCTCTCAGCACAAATCGGGCGCGATGTCAAGGTTTTTGTCAAATATGATGGTTTAAATCCCACCGGCAGCTTTAAAGACCGGGGCATGACCATGGCCATCTCGAAAGCTAAGGAAGAAGGGGCAAAAGCGGTGATTTGTGCCAGTACCGGCAACACCTCGGCGGCGGCTGCTGCCTATGCAAGAAGAGCCGGGATGCGGGCCTTTGTGATTATCCCCGACGGTTATGTGGCCTTAGGAAAATTAGCCCAGGCTTTATTGTACGGGGCCGAAGTCATCGCTATTAATGGCAACTTCGATGATGCCCTCAAGATTGTCCGCCAACTATCAGAAAATTATCCCGTAACTTTAGTCAATTCCGTCAATCCCTACCGTTTAGAGGGTCAAAAAACCGCCGCTTTCGAGATTGTCGATGTCTTGGGTAATGCCCCCGACTGGTTATGTATTCCCGTGGGTAATGCGGGCAATATTAGCGCCTATTGGATGGGATTCTGTCAGTATCACCAGATAGGTAAATGTGACCGACTGCCGAAGATGATGGGTTTTCAGGCCGCCGGGGCTGCCCCTTTTATCTCCAAACAACCGGTTGACCATCCCGAAACCCTAGCTACGGCTATCCGTATCGGCAACCCCGCTAACTGGGAAAAAGCCTGGGCTGCTAGTCACGCTAGTCAAGGGCAATTTCACGCAGTCAGCGATGAGGAAATATTGGCAGCCTATCGGATTTTAGGGGGCCAAGAGGGGGTTTTCTGTGAACCAGCCAGCGCCGCTTCTGTGGCAGGATTATTAAAAGTGCATCAACAGGTTCCCGATGGGGCCACCGTGGTGTGTGTTTTAACCGGAAATGGCCTAAAAGACCCGGATTCGGCGGTAAAACACAGCAATAATCAACTAAAATCTGGGATTGCTCCCGAATTAACCCAAGTGGCTCAAATTATGGGCTTCTAAGCTAACGTTAATTCGGGTTAAGCAGTGCTTCTATAAAACTCCCTTAGAACTGGGAATTATACCGGCGCGACGGGGATCGATCGCTATGGCCCCACTCATCGCCCGGGCAAAAGCTTTAAAAGTAGCCTCAATAATATGATGGGAATTAATCCCGTCTAATTGGCGAATATGTAGGGTCATTTGACTGTGATTGACCAAAGCAACGAAAAATTCCCGCACTAGCTGAGTATCGTAGGTTCCCACTCTTTGGGTGGGAATTTCTAGACCATAACTGAGGTGGGGACGACCGGAAAAATCGAGGGCAACTTGCACTAAAGCTTCATCGAGAGGGGCGACAAAATGCCCGAAACGGACGATCCCTTTTTTGTCCCCCAAAGCTTGCAGTAAAGCTTGTCCGAGGGTGATTCCCACGTCTTCATTGGTGTGATGGTCATCAATTTCTAGATCTCCGGTGGCAAGCACATCGAGATCGATTGCGGCGTGGGAGGCGATTTGCTGCAACATATGATCAAGAAAAGGAATTCCTGTCTGGGCGCGACAATTGCCGCTACCATCAAGATCGATCGTCACCTGTACATCGGTTTCTTTGGTAGTACGACTAACGGAGGCGCGACGGCAAGGTGAGACAAAAGAATCGGGTATCTGGGAAGTGGAAATCATTGAAGTAAAAATAAGTAGGTAGCCGTTAAAAATTATCAGATGCCCCCTTATCAAGGGGGGACTAAGGGGGGATCGGCACCCCCTTATCAAGGGGGGCAGGGGGGATCGAATCATTGACTAGGGAGATGAGAGTTTTTTTCAGTGATCAGTGAACTTAAAACTCACATCTGATAACTGATAACTGATAACTGATAACTGAAAAGGCCTAACTTTCTGGTTCAGTTTTAGCTTCCGCCGGCGGACCCGGGGGCAAAGCTTCCTCGCTCAGGGGTTGAGGATTTTGGCTAGTGGGGGGACCGGCGGGGGAAACCTCCGGCTGATTAAGAGCGGGGGTTTGGGGAGGAGTTTCTGGGGCTTTTTGCTCGATTATCGCTTCTTTGGGCGTTTCTGGCTGGGTTGGGACTGGATTTGGCCCTGTGGTTGCGGGGGGCTTGACGTTATCCGGTTGGGGACTAACGGCGGGTTGCGGGGTTTGATTGGGACGAAGCGGGGTTTCAGTTGCCGGCGTTACGGGGGGGGAGTTACGGGTATTGAGGTTACTACCCTCCGGTTTTGGGGGATTAGCGATCGCACCTCGGCACACTTCCGGGTTAGGGGCAAAACTGACTTGCACCCGATAGATTCTCGACTCACCACTGGGATTATTAAAGCGAGTTAAGCGCACTTCCCTATCCCCCTGTTGATTGAAAATCGGGAAGCCGGCACTTTTAATTAACTGGGGTTCACTGCTGAGGCGGCCTTGACCATCCACCGTCACCCCATAAACCGCCGTCCCCGCTAATTGACGGGAACAAGCCGTAGCGGGATAATTACCGGTCAAATTGACGGTAGTTATGCCTCCGCTACCCTGATTGGGCCGATTTAGTTCATTTGCGGCGTTAGGATTAGTTTTTCGGACTCTGGCCAGCCAATCCACCAGATTTCTCCTGGCCTCCTCGTTACTGGTATTGCTTTTGTCCGCCTCCAGGGAGCGCAAACGTTCCCGCATTTCCCACATTAATTGTTGACGACGCTGTTCATCGAGGGGAGATTGACCATTCGGCTCCGAAGTGCGGGCCAAGGAATTGTTTAATTGTTCCTGCGCCTGTTGCGATGCACTAAGGGGCGAATTTCGCAATTCATCTGGAGTTAGATTATCTCGGTAGGGATCAAAGTAAGGCTGGAGCTGCTGGTTATTAGTCTCCCTAGGTAGATTATCATTGCCCTGCCCGGTGGTAACAGCAGGAGGATCGGGTAAATTGGGGGTAGAAGTGGGAAAATTGCGAGGAATCGGTAATCTACCCGAAGGGAAGATAGATGCCGAGGCAGAAGAAGAGATATTGATGGGGGGTAAAGGAGGTAAGGAAGGTAAAGGGGGAAGGGAAGAAACCGAGGGTAAAGGAGGTAAGGTGCTGTTATGGATGCCATCCATGGGGGGGAGAGGAGGCAAAGAGGAAGAAGACGAATTGAGGTTAGGCAGTCCGGGTAAGCTGGACAGGGAGGAGTCAAGACTGGGAAGACGTGACTGCTCTAGAGGATTCAATTCAATCAGATTGACGTTGCGTAATTCCTTTTTTGGCTCCTGCGCTGGATTATTGAGGAAATTAGGTAAGATAATCGCTAAAATTAGGCCGTGAATACCAAGAGAAGCGGCGAACGAGAGATTATTAGAGTTAATTAGTTTATTTTCTTCGGTTTCTAGACCAAAATAGGAGGATGTCATAATCTAGTTAATTGAGCAGAGCCTTGAGGGGAAAAGTTAACTCTATTCTAATCGTCAAGGCGATTTTTTTTTCTTGAGGGCGGGGAATTAATTGGTGTCAGTACCCCACCACCCCACACCCCACACCCCACACCCCACACCTAGGAAAAACTTTTTCAGTCAACCCTACTTATACTGCGATCGAGCCACAGCTTTTAATTTGGGATATAATTCCGAAGGGTCTAACAAAGGGATAAACTCATCGATTACCAGCTTAAAATTAGCCGAAAAATTCTCCCTAGTTCCATGACCGTTAGGCGATTTAGGCAATGATTCTAATTCAGGGAATTTGGGCGTTTCTGGGGTTAACTGCGAGAATAACTCCTCCACATCACTCATCCCTTTGCGAGGATCATCAAAAAGAGAAGTTTCTAAGTTGAATAAAGAATCTTTACCTATGGCTACTGTGCCATTATTATCGGTTTTTCCCGCTTGTGGCTCTGGATAAGGCCGCTCAAGGGTGGCAGAAAGTATATTGACCTTTTCCTGTTTAGGGATAACTGCTGTTTTTTTGCCATTTAACTGGGAATCTGGCAAGTTTTTACAAACCAAGCGCTCGAATTCCCCCGTAAAATGAAAGGTAGGATGGCCGCGACGGTGCCAAATTTTGAGAATTTCCTCCACCGAAATGACTTTGTAACGTCCCTGATAGAGTGCCTCTAAAATCGCCATGCGAATCCAATTGAGCGAATAGATGGGCAACCAGCGCTCGATTAATTCCTGCGCTTTGTATCCTCTCATTTCAAATCGATATTGGTTGAGTATAGTCGCTATCTGCATCAGGTTGATCTCTGGGCTAATCTCTGCCATGGAATTTACAAAAATAGTGAGCGCAATCGTTATGGCTACTAGGCACTCCGCATCTTAAGATTTTATTCGGGGTTTTTCCTAGCGGTTTTTACCTATTCTCCCCACACTTACTCTTTCTAGTATCTTCGCTCAAGGTTAGTTAACTCCCTAACGTCGGGTTCGCTTTTGGTGGCAATTTATCCCCCGCTAACCCCTACGCGGTTTAACGGCACTCCTCTGGCGGCCTTAAGATAGTTTTTGTCTTTCCTTTGATCGGGCGATCAAGTTTACACCTCTTTATTAGCACAACTTGAGTAATTTGTCAAGGAAAAGGCAAAATTTCCTCAATAAACCCAAGGGAGATAGAACTATAGCACTACCCTGACAGCCTAGAGCCTTGCCGTTGAGTGACCACCTCATCGAGGTTTTCTGAGTCTCCAGAAATTTTTTGTTAAAACTTGCAACATAACTTAACAATGTGTTACACTTCTTAACATAAGCATACAAAAGGAGCCTCCCCATGACTGCCCGCGGCTACACCACCGAAGAACAAGGAAGACTGAATAATTTTGCTGTGGAACCGAAAATGTACGTTGATAGTTCTAGCAGTCTCGGTTTTACCAAAAAAGCTGAAAAATTGAATGGCAGACTAGCCATGATTGGCTTTGTCTCTCTTTTAGCCATTGAATTGTTAACCGGTAAAGGAATTATTGCTTGGATTACCAGTCTCTAAGAATTAACAATCCCGTTGCGTTGTTCGGGGAGTTCAGTCCCCGTCCAGACGGGGTGGTTTAGATGGGGTAAATGCCCTCAAAAACAGCTTTAGCAGGACCTGTCATGTAAACCCGGTTATCGGTTTGAGACCAGTGAATCTGAAGACAACCACCGGGCAGTTCCACGGTACAACGGCGATCGCATTTGCCCGCCAACAGGGCCGCCACCACCACCGCACAAGCACCAGTCCCACAAGCGAGAGTAATTCCCGCTCCTCTTTCCCAGACACGCATCTTCATATAATCTGGCGCGATTACCTCCGCGAACTCCACATTAGTCCGCTGGGGAAAAACCGGGTGATGCTCAAATTTCGGCCCGATAGTTTCTAGGGGAATAGAAGCCAGATCATCCACAAAAGTGACACAGTGGGGATTACCCATACTAACGCAAGTAACTAACCAATCTTTGCCCTCCACCTCTAGGGGAACAGCGAGGACTTTTTCTGACCCCTTGACCAAAGTGGTGGGGATTTCACTGCCGAGGAGTTGCGGCGGCCCCATATCGACCGTTACCTGTTCATTAGCTTCTAAACGGGGAATTATCGTTCCTGCTAGAGTATGAATGCGATAGGTGCGGCCAATGGTGTTGTTAGCCTCTAAACGGGCGATAAATTGGGCTAGACAGCGAATACCGTTACCACACATCTCCGGTTCTGAACCATCGGAGTTGAAAATTCTCATGGTGTAGTCGGTTGCTGCTTGGCCAGGAAGCGCAAAAATCACGCCATCAGCGCCGATGCCAAAATGTCGATCGCACATAGCCACGGCCATTTCCGCTGTGATCAGGGGTTCGGGACTGTGACGGTTATCTATCAAAATAAAATCATTGCCCAGGCCTTGATATTTGGTAAAGGGGATTTTCATGGTCAATAAAAGCTGCTCAACAGGAATAATAGAGGATGAACACCTCGTCGATAAACTCATTATGTCTCAATTTGATCCCGGTCTGCCTAGTATTAAACAAGTACAGAGCTATATTCAAGAGAAACGGGAAGTAGAAATTAAGTTAAGCACCGATGATTTGCTCGTTGGTCGCATCCTTTGGCAAGATGCTAACTGTCTATACCTAGTTGATCACTACGATAAACCCACTTTAATTTGGCAACAGTCTCTAGTTTATTTAAGACCTAAAGCCTAGGAGGAAATCAGACCCATCAAAAATTCATTATCCACATCTAGACTTTTATCCCAATATTCCTGTCTTAATTTTTGCACTCTTTCTGTTGCTTTTGCGGATGGGTGCAGAGTTTTTTTGCAGTTTACTCTCATTAGCTATCGATAATAAGTAAGTAGTTATAATTCAATTGAAGATAGATTTTGCCTCTGATCCCCCCTGCCCCCCTTGATAAGGGGGGTGCCGATAGGCGGGGGGATCCCCCCTGCCCCCTGACAGGGGGACAAGCAAGCTGAAAAGCTTATGTAGCATGGAATACAGATATCGACTCCAAAAAAAGATAGGTCATATATAGTAAATATGACCTAAATAACGAAAATGATAAGTGAATTATACCAGAAAGTGTTAGAAAATGAACTGGGGCGAGCCAGATATCTACTGTTGTTAATGGTAGTTGGAACCTTG
>NZ_JADBUB010000054.1:0-50558 GCF_020245865.1 Microcystis sp. M169S2 | reverse complement strand
TGGCTTTCAAGACTCGGTTAACAATCTGTAATATTCCTTGTTGACACCCTTACTGACAAAGAAAAAACTGAAATCAAGTCAGGATAAGGGTTGGAGTGCTTACTGAAAAAATTGTTAAGAAAGATCCCTATAAGGGATAGGGGGGGATCTGACAACTTTTAACACCTACCTACTTATGTCAAGCTATTTTGAAAGCCTTGCTAGAAAACAGTTTTAGGGACAAGTATAATTACTCACTTGCATAAATGAGATGCTTCCATCTGATTTGTGCATAAAAACTAAAGATTTTAACATTAGAAAACTAAACCTGTTAGAATCGGGGCAACAATAAATGCTTGTAATCTTAATTAGAACATGGTCAATAGTATTTTAATGATTCCTGTTCATTTGGATGCTCTCTATCTGAAAAGAGAGCGCCTAGTTGTAGAGGCGATGGCAGATTTGAGCATAATTCCTTATTTTAATAGAAAAAGAGACGTAAATCCGAATATTGCTCATATCAGCGAGGAGATTGTTTCCCAACCCTTTCAAAATCAAAATCTCTACCTGAAAGGGGGAATCCATTTACATTGGGCGTTACCCGATGCTTTAACAAAAGGTATTCAAGATAGCGATAAAAAGACAGTTTTCCCATCAGTTCCTAATCGCTGGTTAGTAACACGCAATCTTAATGGCGAAAAACGTCAATGGGTGGTGGAGAGTGATTATCTTTATCGGGAAGGAGAAGGGGAGCAGTTAGGTAGTATTGCTTATCCCATTGAGATAAAAAATGGTAATCATCAACCATTTCGCTATTTAGGTCGCAAACTGCCTATAGAAGCTTGGTTAGAAAATGATCCCAAGGCTGAATACTTACCCTTATTGACGGCGGTAGGTTATGGTGAACCGACTTTTGCGGCTTTTTATCCCAATTGTCACAGTGTTTTTGGATTTTATGATGATTATTCTCCTGAAAATACTGATGGGTTACAGTATGATGTGATTGGGTGGTATAGTCACTTAGAAAAGGATTATTTCAATCAATTCATCAAATCAAAATCTCAATTAACTACACAGGAATTAATCAAAGCCATACAAGAGGAATTAAAATGGGCGGTTGCCGTTAAAAGCAATAAACAAATACCTCAAAGAATGCTCTGCTATGCCCGCTTAAAGTTTGCTTCTCCAACCAATACAGAGAAAGAAATTTCGGTAGAAGTGGCTGTAGGAAATACGGGAACGGAGGCATTATCTGCTTATTTAGGTCAAAAAATTGACAACAATTCTCAATCTATTATTGAAGATCAATTAGAAGCTTTAACCCTATCTTCTAGTCTAGAACATCGGCAGTTAGATCTAACAGCTAAGTTTGAGGAAGCACGCCATGAAAAAGGGTTTAATGCGGTCTCATCTGGCACAATATGGACAATTACTTTAGGAAGCACAAACGCTACAACAGCAAATGCTGAAGATGCTCAAGCTCAGAGCGAAGTTACTTTACCCGATAATATAGCTCCTAAACTGAATCAGCTTAATCTATCTCAACAGAAATATGACTGTACTTTCGATGAAATTGAGTCAATGCGTCGGCAACTCTTTTCTGATTGGTATAAGTATATGTTAAGTGTTTATCCCCCCCAAGGTAGCACCGCTCAGTATCCTGATATTGATGAAGTTAAATATTATATTGAGGAGAAGGGAATTGAACCTTTAAAGGCAAAACTGAATAATCTAGAGAATTATGAAAAGTTATTGAATGAATCTTTAACTCAATTACAACAGGCAATCACTCAAGTAAATATTACCCAGTGTAAATTAAAAGTTAGTGATATTTTAGACTGGGAAAAATTGATTAATCAGTTAGAACAGGGAACAACAGAGCCAATTAAAAGAATTAAGCAGTTAATCCCCGATTTGACCAGTAAAATTGCAGGGAAAAACCAAGGAAAAATTATAGATGCCTTAAATTTAATTTTTACTAAAAACGAAACAGAGCCAATTAAAAGAATTGAGCAGTTAATCCCCGATTTGTCCAGTAAAATTGCAGGGAAAAACCAAGGAAAAATTATAGATGCCTTAAATTTAATTTTTACTAAAAACGAAGAAGAATTAGTCCGTTGCAATCGTCTGCTTTTAGAAGTTTCTTTCCCTCAGCTAATTTTAAAAGCTCCACCACCTTACACCCTGAAACCTATTGCCAGTTCCCGTTATTGGCAACCAACAGAACCAGTTGTCTTGATGGCGGGGGAAGGGGTAAAACCCACCATTCGCCATGGACAAGATGGAAGATTGAGGGATGATGGACTGTTAGAATGTGAGATTTTACAACAGGAAGAGGACATTTTTCTGAATGGATTTTCGTCTATTCTCGGTAAAATTGATCAGATAGAAAACAATAAAACAGGGGAATATATTGGCTTTAGCACTTGGGAAGAACAACCTTGGCATCCGTTTTTACTAGAGTGGGAGGTAGAAGTTTTTCCCCTCCAAAATGGCTGTAATCATGGCACCTATAATCATCAATATGATGCTGAGTTTATTACGGATAATTATACCTTGAAAGAAAACGAGCCAGAGCTTTCTTTACAGTACGGAAAGGGGGCTGTTCTTAAAGCTGCTAATGTTTATAGTGGTCGGAGTATTTTAACACCCCATGCCGGAATTAAGCTTAAGGAAAAAATAGAAGTTTATTTAAAGAAACAATTACCTGATGAGGCTAAAGAATATTACGAACTAAACCTGTCTGAACAAGAAGAAGCTTACCAAAAAAGAATCCAAGATTGGTATAAGGACAAACCAAATTCTTTGACCAACTTAGACCAACAAGAAAAGATTCAAGCCATTCAAGCTTGGTATGAGCAAAAACCCTGTTATGATCCTAGTAATCCTAATTTAATTTTCACTAATCTACTCTCGGATCAAAAAGCTAAAGACCCCATTTATACTGCCATTAGAGCTTATCAAAATCTTTTAAGCCTAAATTGTCTATCTCAAGCTTTAGGAGGGTTTAACGAGGCTTTATTGATGCACAAACAGACCTTACAGTTACCTATTGCTGATCCTTTAGGATTTAATGATTATCAGCCTTTTACAGATGAAATAAAAGAAATGGTACAACAAAGTATCCGTAGTGCGCCAGAACCTTTAAATGATTTTAACCCAATTCGCTCAGGGGTAATGAAGATTTTGCGGTTACGGTTGGTGGATACTTTTGGACAGGTGAAAGATTTAGATATTAGAAATATTATCACTCCTGAACAGATGACGACTCCGGGCAGTCCCTATCTGATATCTTTACCTCCTCGTTTGGTACAACCGGCGCGCATTAATTTCCGTTGGTTATCTGCAATTGAAGGGGAACAGGAAATGAATAGTCATCCAGCTACTACTCCTATTTGTGGCTGGATATTGCCTAATAATTTAGATAATAGTCTCGCTATCTATGATAATCAGGGTAAGGCGTTGGGTTCGATTAATCAATTAGCGCAATGGCAAGCTGCGCCGGGAGAAAATACGGTTATCACCGTTGATAAAATTGATGATCATTTACAAAAAGTGATTAACTATATTATTAAGCAAGGATCAGATTTTAAGCAAGGAGCAGATTTTTTGTCTGATTTTATTTCGGCTTTAGATAGTGGTTTAGAAAACATTGATCCCGAAAACTCAGCGCAAAATCAAGGTTTAGCACTGTTAATGGGACGACCTATTGCCGTAGTCAGAGCTTCTTTAAATTTGGAATTAGAGGGACTTCCAGCTATTAACCAAGATTGGGGGGTATTTTGGCAAGATTTAAGACGTAATTTCCGAGAAACGGATGGCTTTGAAAAGGTCAAGTTTCCAATTCGTTTAGGGGAATATAAACAGTTAAATGATGGTTTATTAGGTTATTGGTTGGAAGGGGATAATGGAAGTCTCAAGGATGTATTTTATGCCCCTCAAAGTGATTTAGAGGGAATTAATCATCCGGCTATTAAATTTCATAATGGTAACAATCCTTGGCATATTGATCTTAATCTAAAAGATCCACCCACTTTATTGACTATGCTCATCGATCCCAGAGGAAAAGTTCACGCAACTACTGGAATTTTACCGACGAAATCAATTGATATTCCCCTGGATCAATATCAACAAGCGTTAGAGAAAATAGAAATTACTTTCTTCTCTGCTCCTATCTTGACAGATTATGGTAAAATTAATTTAGCTTTACCTGATGAAGTTGGTTATCAGTGGTCATGGTTGGAGAAAGAAAAGGAACAATGGTCAACTGCCGATAAAATAGGTCAAACTAATGTTAATGCCATCTTCTCTGGCAAGCAAGAAATTCGAGAAGGATGGTTAAAGTTAAGCACCAAAAAAGAGCCACCCAACCCTAATAGTCCTAATCCCTAAGTTTATTCAAAATTCACCCGTTAATTTTTTAAATCAAGGAGTATTAATTATGAGTAACACTAATGACTTAGTTCTACATCTAAAACTAGATACCATTATCCCCGATGCAGACAATCAAAGAGTTCGTAGTGCTTTTTTAAGCGAGAATGTTTCAGCTTTAAGTGAGAATATTTCGGCTTCTACTGAGAGCCAATATAGTGTTCATGGTAGTCCCCAAGTTGTGAGTGATGAACATTTTGGCAGTTGTTTCATTTTTGATGGAAGACAAGACTATATAGAAATTCCTAATTCAGAGGACATTAACTTTGCAACTAATCAAGATTTTACCGTTGCCAGTTGGATAAAAATAGCCAAAGAACAACCATTTAAAACCAATGGTGACAACGATATTATTGAAAAATGGAATGGTAGTAGAGGTTATCCCTATGTCATCAGATATATGCGTGATAGCCAAACAATCCATGCAGCAAGATATGATGGTTCTAATAATCCCTCTATCACCACCACAACTAAACTTAATAGTGAGCAATTCTATCACATTGCTTTTGTGAAAGAAGGGAGCAAGTTGCGGCTTTATTTAGATGGACGTGAAGAAAATAGTACGGATGATACAACCCAATCTCAAACACAAAATGATTCACCTCTTTATCTAGCACGTAGAGGAGGAAGCAATGAAGCTTATGCTAACTATTTTGCGGGAACAATTGCTCATCTTCGCATCTATAAAAAGGCATTATCTCCAGAAGAAATTAAACAGGATATGAATGATGATTTAACGGTGATCGCCGCTTTTAATCTTGCCTATCCTCTTGATTTTAATTTATATGAAGGAGAGGATCAAAAGTCAGTTATCTTTATTGAAAATGATACTAAGGGAGAAGAACTGGTTTTTGAAATTCAAAATGATACAGAAAAAGAGATTAATTTACCAGCAAAAAGTGGAGCAGTCACTCAAAATAATTATCATTTTGAATTAAGATTTAGACCTGATACTCTATCGCCTAAATCTTTACAGCAATTGGCTTTAAAAACCCAAAGTAATTGGAGTATGAGTTCTCCTGTTACTCAAGCAGATGGGATAGTTTCTCTCTATTTCTTAACAACTAATACTACCTTATCAGCTAATGAGGTCGTTACTTTAACCCTGCCAAACGTCAGTGCTTCAGCAGCGGGAGGGGCAAGAACAACCAGAGTTGAGTTTTTATGTCCAGAGTTTACTTATCAAGGAGAGACTTTAACTCATTATTACCGGGAAAAAAAGCTCAGCGTTATCGATCATCGAGGGAAGAAGAATATTCCGCTTCATGTCAGTTTTGTAGGCTCTAATCGGATTTTGAATGATGGCACAACGACCAATAAGTTAACTTTGCAAATTGTTAATGTATTAAAAGATAAATCTATTCCTTTGATTCCAGATAGTAAGGGGGATAATGCCTCTAAGTTTATTATCTCTTTTGATGTTCAAGAAGAAGGGCAGAATAAAGATTGGGCTTTGGGAACCACAAGTCAAGTACAAGGAATAGGGATTCAAGGAAAAGATTTTCGACTGAGGGCAAGACATATAGAGGAGTGGAAAATTGTTAAAGAGACTCAAGGAGAATCGCCAACTTGGACAATAACTAATCAAAATGAAGAAAACGTTGAGTTACGACAGGAACAGGGTATTGAATTAACAATTAACAATATCATTTCTTCTCTTCCTTCCGGTCAGACCAATCTTTATATACGCTATGAAAATATTCCGGGTTATTGGGATGGAACTTTTATTTGCACCATAGAGAAAATGCCCATTTTATATAAGGAAGGTAATGTAGGGATTGGTATCAGCGACCCAGGGAAATTCAAATTAAACGTACAGGGAGGCGATCTCAATGTTAGCGGCACAATTTACCGAGGTGGAAATCCTCTGATTTATGAAAATTATGAGATTTATTTAAGAGGTTCTGCTTTTGACTCTCCCGAAGGAAATAATACGTTTTTAAAAATTGCTAATGTTGCAATTACTATGACTAATAACAGGGGATTAAATACAGTTATTCTTCGTCCTGATGGTAGTTATAAAAAAGGCACTTCTCATGATATTTTTGCCGATAAAAGTTATTGGAATGATTGGGCAAATTGGATTAATGATCAAAACAATGTTGCTAATGGTGATGTTGTTGCAGTAGCTAGTTGGGATGCTATAAGGAATGCTCCTAGAGGTGGAGCTGCAGAAACTTTATTGACCTCCATTAAGGCTTTCAGGGCTTTTGAGGCAGAAAAAGGTGAATTTCCTGAGCGTTCTCCCTATGTTCTCTTATTTGTCAAAGGACGAGCGGGAGCAATGGAAGTCTGTCAACCCCATAAAGGACTTAATGCTCATCTGAAAACAACTTACTATGAACTGTTGAATTATGGTAATACTTCAGTCGTTTTAAGGGGAATGATTATAATGTGGGCTGGGGATGTCAATCAAATTCCTGTTGGTTGGGCTTTATGTGATGGCCAGAATGGTACACCCGATTTGCGAGATCGGTTTATAGTAGGTGCAGGATCTAACTATGGAGTTAAGACTACTGGGGGTCAGGCTACTGTAACCCTAACCGAAGCACAAATGCCTCCTCACAGACATACTGGAACAGCAGAAAGTAGTCAGCACCGGCATATCATCCCAACGGATAGTGGTGGTGGTGGAGAAGGTTGGGGGCAGGAGAGAATGATACAAGCAAATGTTTATAACAATGCAAATAATTGGGCTAATGCAAACAGCTACGCCTATACATACGGAGACCCTGTGGCACAATGGACTCCTAATTCAGCACCGACTGGGGGAAAGGGGGAACATACTCATAACTTGGCTATCAATCAAAGTGGTGCTGGACAAGCACATAACAACATCCCACCCTATTATGCGTTAGCCTATATTATGAAGCTATAGCCTTTTATTTTGCTCCAAATTAGCTAAAAAATGATGGAAAATTAAAAGCGATCGCCTCCCATCCCACTCCCAATTCTCTGAGGAATTTCTTATGATACAGACTTACCCTATTTCTAAAACTATCACCACCCTAGAAGCTCTTGAACAAAAGTTTAAATTATCTCCTACAGATAATGAGCTATTCTTTCAGGAATGGCAACAGGACTTACCTGAACTAACGGATCAAGAAAAAGAAACCCTAGAGCAAATTAAAAGACGGTTTTTACGTCATAGAAAACGAGTTTCTCTCACCGAAGGAGTTATCAATCAATTACTCATTTCTCCTTTACTGACATTAGCGGGTTTATATGATGAACCTTTCTATGTCACCACGGAAGCAAGTGTTGAACTAGAAATAGAAGAAGAGGAGGAAATCTTACGGGGGAGAATTGATACTTTAATTATTGCTCCACAACTGTGGGTGTTAATCATTGAATCCAAATCTACTATTGCTTTTCCTGTTGCTTTACCGCAAATAATGACTTACATGATGGCAAATCCTAACCCTCAAATACCGGTCTATGGTTTGATAGGTAACGGTGATGAATTTATGTTTATCAAAATGCTGACTCAAGGCGTTCCTCAATATGACTTTTCTAACATTTTTTCCCTGCTTTTACCCCGGAGAAATCAGTTAGAGGATATATTGCAAATTCTCAAACAAATTGCTAAAATTATGATCATAAACAGGACGGGTTAAGAAATTAAAATATCTTGAAATAATCGCTCTTTATTCTAGTCCTCTGTTAAAATGCGGAAAGCGTATCGAAGGGAGCTTCCCTCGGCAGCTCCCCCCTAATTCAACCCCTACCCTAAAAGAATGATTAACCATGACATTAACGATTGTCAATGACCCCCTAAAAACCATTCTTGCTCGACTGAAACAAGAGCTAAAAAGACATTACGGTGATCGCTTTCCAAAACCCTCAGCCATAATTAGGGCTTTTGGTTGTAAAATTTTTCAACAAGCTGAAGATTTAATTAGAGAAATTTCACCAAATAAAATAGAGCAGTATCATTATCGAGAATCATTATGCCAAACATCAAAATAATCTATTGGAATGTTGAAAATTTTGGAGATGCTCACGACGGACGAAGAGGAAATTATGTTCCCCTTTGTAATTTTATAGCTCAGGTTGTTCAAAATGTGGATGCTGATATCCTTTGTTTGATGGAGTTAAAACAAAATGCTGTTCAAAATCAAGGAGTAAATCCCTTAGCCTTATTACAACAAGCATTGCACAACTTAGCTCCTGCTACACACTGGTATTACGATTGGATACCGGGTTCTCTTGTTTTTAATGGTTTTGGAGCAAATTATAATCCGAACAATGTTAACTTTACAAATCAAGGTCGTAGAGAAGGTTATGCTGTTTTTTGGAGGCTAAATATTAGCAAATTTATCATGCAGTCGGCTGCTCCTATTGACCCACTAACAACCACACCACAAGGACAGGCTCGACCAATGGAAAATTTGCCCAATGGACATATTATTAATACTCAATCTAATGGAATTCTTAATAATTTTGCAATAAATCTAGGTTCTCACTATTCAATTCCTCTTGGTACAGTGCCTCCCCCAGGAGGCGCACCATTACCAATGCTATTGAATCAGGGGGATATAATACCACAAAATACTCAAATAGGTCCAACTGGAATTCAACTAAATCAACTCATAAATGGAGTCAATCCAATTGTTGTTCCCGGTGGCTATACATTAACAGATAATTTGATTTTACCTGCTGTTAACTCTGTAATTGTACCGCAACATATCCTTAGTTTAGTTCTTTCTGGTAGAACTCAAAACTATAATCCTGGTGGTATCAATGATTGGGATTTATTGACTTTTCCCGGTGCGGATAGGGCAATATTATGGAATGGTAGCAGAAGACCAGCTTTCTGCACTATTAAAGTAAATAACTTTGGGAATGACCTTATCCCTATTACGATATATCACGCACCTTTATCTGATCCTGTGCAAGCAATGTATCATTGTGCAACCTCAAGATCACTATATGAAGCATACGATTACAATACCAATCAATATATACACAATACTCGCTCAATAGTTGGTGGCGATTTTAACGCACGACTTAATGGTAATGCACTCCATTACACCGCTTATACTGATGATTTTAACAATAACGGTGCTGGCTGTAATGATGCCACGGTAGCTCCACCTAATCAAAATATAAGAGTTAATAATAATCCTCCTCTTGCTCCACCAGCCTTTCCTCCTCCTCCTGCTCTCCTGACTCCTGCAAACAATCCACAAAATAAATCAACTGTACAATTAAAACATCCTATAATAGGTGCTGGAAATCCTGTATTGTCCAATAATACTGAGCATTATCGCAGGTCGGCTATTGACAACATATTTTATCGTGGTTTTACAGCAGCCGAAGCACCTCATCATGCTTTCGGCGATATCTATGATTTATTGCAAGCAGTTACAGGTGGTGGTTTAGGTTTAGCCAATTTTCAGATTCCTCCTGCAATAATTCAAATGTTCAGATTACTTCCTATTTTCCACCAAGGAAATTTTCCTTTGCCACCACATCCTGGAATTAATAATGTATTAAACAACACTACGTTATTTTTTGATATTGGGCAAGGAAGTTTTCCTCAGATGTTCAGTCCTCCCGCAGGTAATGGCCCTTTTGCTGGACAGCAACCTCTTCCACAAATCGTAACCCCAGCAAGACGTGCAGCAGAGTTTTTAAGGGTATTTGTCAGTGACCATTTACCCGTTATTTTTGAAATGAATTTAGTACCTCCTGCACCTCCTCCTGCACCTCCTCCTGCACCTCCTCCTGCACACCCCAACCCAGGAGATCCTCCTCCTTCTCCAAAAAGGAGACGAACTGTTTAAAAAAAGCTTTAAGGGTGCATAGCAAAAGATACAAAATAAAACAACATAAGCACATGAATAGTTCAGATGTCAAAACTCAAATAGATCGGTATATCAGCAATAACATTATTGCTTTATCATCTCAAAACAACGACCTCAATTCTCCCAAGATTAATTCAGTAATTAATACCTATTTTTTGGGAAATATAACGGGGTCATTGCAACTTGTTAATGGTGATACAGCGACTATTGAAAATGAACAGGTAATTTATCAACTCAGTTTAGATACGCAAAATTTCTTTCTGTATAAAAACACCTCAACTATAGAGGCAAAAATTACCTTTTTTATTCATAACGATGTTGTTGAATTCACTATAGAGACAAAAATGCCAGAAAGTTATCATTTTGCTGATAGCTTCAGTGAACTGGCAAATCAACCCACTTTACCGATTAATCAAGTTATCATTAAAAACTGTGTCTTTACTATTCAATCTCAAGAGGTTGATTCTGTTGATTTTGATGCTGATTTACAAGCAATAGGACCATTGGAAAGAATTGCTTGGATGACAACAGGAGAAGTAAAATTAAGTGGCAACATTAATTTTCAAACTGTTGATAATAAACAACTTCCCATCTTAAATCTGACAGCAAAGATTTTAACGCCTTTATCCTTTGGGATTTTTACCCTTGATATAGCTGTTAGGCTAAAATCTTTTGTATATTCCATTCCTAATAATACTCCATCCTATCTATTTTTAACTCAAGTAGAATTAGTTACCGAATTTAAAACCTGTAAATTAACAATTCCTGTAATCATGCCACTTTACGGGAAAGAACAATATTTACTATCATTTTACTTAGATTTAGCGAAACCAAAACCTGTCATAAACAATCTCAATGATTTATCAGGATTTACTGATAATAACGATCCAAGCAACTTACTTGATATAGAAATATCACTTGGCAATGCAACATTTTCTCTAGATAGCGTCAGTGCTGTTTTAAATCCTGTTACTCAACAGCTAGTTAATATACAATTTGGTATCAGTTTTTCTCTTGATTGGACGATTATTCCCAAGACACTTGAGTTAGAAAAAGTGGGTGCAGTTTTTACAATAAACAACCCTACAAAACCTCAAAAAGAAAATATTGGTATTTATCTGTTTGCAGAATTGAAAATAGGTTCAATTTTTTTAGAAACATCCATTTTATTGCCAGAGAAGATATTACAAGCACAATTAGAACAAGGTAGCGAGATTGATGTTAATGAGGTCATTAATACTTTAGCAAGAGGAATTACTTTACCAGGGGATGATGAACTCAAAATTTATGACCTTGAAGTTTATGCTAATGTTAAAAAAGGGGAAGAATCCTATTCATTTCAAGCGGCAGCATCAGGACATTTAACTATTATTCAGGGATTAGTTATTAATAATATTGCTTTCTGGATTGAATACCAAAATCAATCTTTTTCGGATGTTAGACTCAGTAGTACACTTACCCTAATTAACGCAGGAGTTGAATTATTTCTCCTCGCTAATTATCAAAATGACAATGGTTGGTATTTTCAAGGAAGTACAGGATATGGACAAAAAATTCCGATTAGAAACCTAATAAATGATATTACTAATTTATTCGGTACTGATACAACCCTACCTTCATCTGTATCAGACTTAATTATTGAAAATTTCGGACTCTCATTTAATACAAAAACTAAAGATTTTACCTTTACCTGCGAGTCCAAATTTCCCATTAATAATCAAGAAGTAGATATTACAGTCAATATTAATATTACCCAACAACAAGACGGCTCTTATAAAAAACACTTTGATGGACATATCACCATTGGTAGCTTAAAATTTGCTCTCATTTTCGATGCGGATAAAACCTCTACTAATTTCCTCGCCGCTTACCACGATGAAAAAACGGTCAAAATTAAGGACTTAATTGGTTATCTTGACCCCCAACTCAAAGATGAAATTCCCGAAGGGCTAGAAATAAGCCTCAAAGATGCCCTATTTGTGTATGCTAAACAACAAAGCTTAACTAACTTTCTCTTTGGTTTAAATATTGGTGGTGGCATTAACCTCTCTAACCTGCCCTTAGTTGGACGGGAATTTCCTCCCAATGAAACCCTGAAAATTTCCCTACAAGTCTTAGTAACTAAAGCGAATTTTACAGCCCCAGAACTACAAACCTTAAACACTTTATACACCGACGGAGGCATTAAACTACCCACCACCGATATTAACCAACGTCTCGACCTTATCCCCTCGCTTCAATTCGGAAGCGAAATCCAACAATTAGAACTCCCCATCACCATCAATAAACAGACGGGTCAAATAGAAGGAACAACCCCCCCACGGGATAATAACCTTTCTCCCCCAGTCGTCACCCCTTCCTCTACTCCCACCCCAATTAGTGATAGTACCAAATGGTTTACACTGCAAAAAAGCTTGGGTCCCGTCCACTTTCAAAGAATTGGTCTGAAATACCAAGACTCAAAAATCTGGGTTTTATTAGATGCTAGTCTTAACCTAACTGGACTTTCCCTCTCCCTCGATGGACTTGGCGTTAACTCCCCCCTCAATCAATTTGACCCCAAATTTGACCTTAAAGGCATCGGCATCGACTACAAAGGCAGCGACACCCTAGAAATAGGAGGCGCATTCCTCAGAACTACCCGAAACGGCATAGACGAATACGACGGTGCCGCCGTTATCAAATTTAACGTCAAAGGCAAAGCCCTCAAACTTTCCGCCATTGGGTCCTATGCTTATTTTGAAGGACATCCCTCCCTCTTTATCTACGCCCTCCTCGACTACCCCATCGGTGGACCCTCCTTCTTCTTCGTCACCGGGTTAGCCGCCGGCTTTGGCTATAACCGCGCCCTCAAAGTCCCCACCATTGACCAAGTTGCCACCTTCCCCCTCGTCGCCGAAGCGGTTAACCCTCCTCCGGCTGAGGGTTCTAACTCAGACCAAGCCGCCCGACTCACAGGAGAACTAACCAAACTCCGAGACTATATCCCCCCCGAAACTGGGCAAATATTCCTCGCCATCGGCATTAAATTCACCTCTTTTAAACTGATTGATTCTTTTCTCCTGCTTACCGTCGCCTTTGGTAATCGTTTTGAACTTAATCTCCTTGGTTTAGCCACCCTCATCGCCCCCCCCAATCCAGGCCCAGGAGTCTCCCCGGTTGCCCAAGTACAACTAGCCCTCAAAGCCAGTTTTCTGCCCGCCGAAGGATTTATCGGCGTTATTGCCCAACTTACTCCTAACTCTTATATCCTTTCCCAAGCTTGTCATCTCACCGGAGGTTTTGCCTTTTATGGTTGGTTTGCCCCTAACGTCCATGAGGGGGATTTTGTCCTCACTTTAGGGGGTTATCATCCCCTCTTTAAAGTCCCAGACCATTACCCGAAAGTACCTCGCCTTGGGCTTAATTGGCAAGTTAGCAGTGAACTTTACCTCAAAGCAGATGCTTATTTTGCCTTGACTCCTTCCGCTATCATGGCCGGGGGACACCTCCAAGCTACTTGGAATAGTGGTCCTCTGAGTGCTTGGTTCAACGCCGGGGCAGATTTTCTCATGTCTTGGAAACCCTATCACTACGATATTTCTATCTATGTTGATATGGGAGTGTCCTATACTTTTCACTTTTTTGGAACCCATCATATTACTGTTCAATTAGGGGCAGATTTACACATCTGGGGACCCGAATTTACAGGTATTGCCCATATTCATCTTTGGATTATCTCTTTTGATGTGAGCTTTGGTAGCAGTGCCTCGCAAGCACCCAAAGCCATTGACTGGAATGAGTTTAAAACCTCTTTTCTCCCTGCTGCTGATGCTATTTGTAGTATTACTGTTCAAGAGGGTTTAGTCAGAAAAGTTAATCAAGATGATAAAACAGATTTAGGGATCATTAATCCTAAAGATTTCTGCTTAGTCACTAATTCAGTCATTCCTGCTAAGAAAGCTGTCTATACTAAAGATATAACTCTTCAAGACGATCAAATCCAAATCGCGGAAAGTAATACCCAATTTGGCATCAGTCCAATGGAAGTCAAATCGGAGCAATTAACCTCAGATTTAACGATTAGTATAACTAGAGATGGCAAGTCTCTAAGTTCAGAAGAATTTGACAAAGATTTTACTTGTATTCCCCTATTTAAAAAAGTTCCCATCGCACTTTGGGGCGAATCTTTAACCCCTAGTTTGAATGGTAATCAATTTATTGAAAATACCCTATCTGGATTAGAAATTAAACCTAAAAAACAACCAGAACCAGGAGCAACTCAAGCCATTAATCGCCGTGAATTACAATTTAGCACTACTCAAATTAATAATGCTTGTCATTGGCAGACAATTGGCACTTTTCATGAGGAAACTACTAAAGACATTAGTAGCACTATTGTAGATAATGCAGTCAACAACACCAGAGAAAATTTACTAAAAGCATTCAATTTAAACAGTGAAGAAATTGATCTCAGTGCAACAATTGCCAACAATTTATTAGGTTCACCTAAAATTGGAGTTTTAGTTAATTAATTATTATTAAAGGAGTCAAAAATGCCAGAAACTACCACAAATGAACCCACTAAAATTGAATTTATTCAGTATCATCAACCAGCTTTAAAAGATGGTGATTATGAGATTACTATTACACAAGAAATAAAAGAGGAAAAAATTACAGCAAATAACTCCTTTCGGATTACTAGAAAATTTTCTGTAGGTGCAGAAAGATTTGACTTAAAACCTACAGACATCCACGCTGTATTTCCCCCTGATGGTAGCTTAGGAGAACATTCTAACGTTTTACCCCATATTATCTTAAACCGTAGTATTTTACCTTGGGAACGTCAGGCTATTTCTAACAATAATAATATTCCTTGGTTAACTGTATTATTATTTGAAGAAACGGAAGCACCAGAAACTCAAATTATTACCCTAAAAACCTTAAAAGATATTAATATTTATCCCGCTAAATTTCCCAATTTTACCCTAGAAAGTGGACAACATGAAGACGATAAAGTAATAATTATTGATGTCAAAAAAGAGTTATTAGAAAAAATTTTACCCACTAAAGAAGACTTAACTTATCTTGCTCATGTTCGTCAAGGAACAGATGAGCAAGATAAGTTAATCGGCGATGAATTAGCCGTTATTATTTGTAATAGACTTCCTCAAAAAAGTGGCAGAAGTATCGTCCATCTGGTTTCTTTAGAAGGACGTTATAATAATAACGGTTTTGATTTTCAGGGAGCAGGAGATAATGATAAGATTCGTTTAGTTAGTCTAAAAAGTTGGAGTTTTTCTTGTATTGATGAAAAGCAAAGTTTTAAAGGACTTTTGACCCATCTTAACCGAGAACCTAGTACCCTAAGATTGCCTCAAGTTAATAATACTGAAGCGGAAAAATATCTATCTATGGGTTATATTCCCTTACCCCATTTTTTACGACAAGGAGGGAAAACCTTCTCTTGGTATCATAGTCCTTTAATTACGGGAAACAACCCTAACAATAACATCACCTTACCCATTCGTACCGCAGATGAATTAATCATATATAATCCTGATAATGGTATGTTTGATCTTTCATACTCTGCCGCTTGGGAATTAGGAAGATTACTCGCTTTACAGAGTAAAAATTTATCCGTTAGTCTCTATAATTGGAAACGCGCTCATAGACAAAACTTACAAAATATAGCAACTCATTTACCTGTTTATAATCAACCTAATACAGAACTTCCTGAGAGTATTTATAATTGGTTTGAAGATTTAAGTCTTCTTAAAGGTGTACCCTTTAATTATCTCGTTCCCGATGAACTTATGTTACCTGTAGAATCAATTCGTTTCTTCTATCTTGATTCCCTTTGGATAGAATGCTTATTAGATGGAGCATTTAGTATTGGTCGAGTAACTACATCAGATCATAAACATGATCAAGAAAATAAAACAAATCTTGCTGTTAACAATTACCCCATAGTAACTGGTTTCTTACTCCGTTCAGATGTGGTGTCAGGTTGGCCAGGTTTACTCGTTGATGGTTATAATGAAGTTGTTAATAATGATCAACCTGTTGATGAAGACAAGAAGATTGAATTACTACGGATGGAACGTCTTTCTGCTAATGTTTTAATTTGTTTATTTAAGGGAGAAATCAAAACAGTAGATATTCACCAAAAACCAGAAACCTTACATTTCGGACTAGACTGGGATGATAAGACTAAAAAGTTTTACAAAAAATTGAAAAACCTAGAAGGTCAGTCAATTGACAAAAAGGTTGTTAATATTCCTTGGAAAGATTCAGAAAAAAGAGTTATAGAAAAAAGAGTTATAGATATCAATTCACTTACTGACAGGATTAAAGAACAAGTGGACAATAGTAGCTCATTTACCTCTGCACAATTGGCTTTAGAGATGATTGAAGGGGTAGAAAAAGTGAGATTTATTGGTTCTTAAAAAGATATTATCTCCAAATGTTGATTATTATTGGCGGAACGATAACTTGTGATAGACAAACTGGATTTATTTGATCAGCTAAAGCGCAACCCTTTGGGTTCGCCTCTGGAAAGTGCCAGGGTTTTGAGTCCCTCGGAGCGATTTCTCCACGTTTGTTTCTGGCACTTTTTGGGCTAAAAAAGTGCCAAAACCGTTTTCTAGCAAGGGTTACACTGATATTCAGCAGACCCTATATAGGGTCTGCTGAAAAAGTTTTTCCTGGGGGTAGGAGTCAGTAGCCGGTCGTCAGGAGCCGGTCGTTTCAGGCTTTGTTGCCCTTGTTTTTTGTACCAAGCAATGTACTACAAGAAGGATAATGCAAGGTTTTTGAACGTCCCAATCCTATTTTCTTGCACTAACATCGGACTTTAACAGGTCAAAAGCTTTATTTTAAAAGGGTTTTACCATTATTCAGCAAACCCTATATACATTCAAAAACACTAAATTTAACCAATAAAATAAGGACGCTGCCAATTGCGTCCTCAAGGTATCTGGAAAAGGCTTTTTTCCTAGACTTTCCGAGAGTAGTATTCCACTACTAACAGTTCATTAATCGAGAGGGCAATCCATTCTCTTTCCACAACGCCATTCACTTTGCCCACAAGGGTGTTTTTGTCAAATTCCAAATGACTCGGCAGGTTGGCTAAACCGGGGTATTCCATATTTCTTTTGACGAGATCCTGGGAACGCTCTTGATTTCTAACTCCAATCACATCACCCGGACGGCACTGATAACTGGCAATATCCACAACTCTACCGTTAACGGTGACGTGACCGTGATTGACTAATTGTCGCGCCCCCGGAATTGTCCCGGCCATACCGAGACGGAAAACGGTATTATCCAGACGCATTTCTAAGAGTTGCAGCAGCACTTGACCAGTGGAACCAGTAGCCCGGCGAGCTTTGCGGACATAGCGAACTAATTGTTTTTCGCTGACACCGTAGTTAAAACGCAGTTTTTGTTTTTCTTCTAGACGAATGGCATATTCTGAACGTTTTTTGCGGGCCTGGCCATGTTGCCCCGGTGCATAGGCACGACGGGCATTTTTACGGGTTAAGCCGGGTAATTCCCCTAAACGACGCACAACGCGCAAGCGCGGTCCTCTATAACGAGACATACAAACAGTCTGCTCCTATTTAAATTTATCCCAAAACTATTATCGTAGCACAAATTAAGTAATTTAGTGGGGAAGTGGGGTGTAGGGTGTGGGGTGTAGGCTTCGGCCGTGAGCTCAGCGTTCGACCGAGCTCACGCCGAGGTCCGAACGGGTGTGGGGTGTGGGGAGAATAAATAAAAGCAATCTCCTGAATACTGACTCCCGACTCGGAGAATACTGATTACTGATCACTGATTCAAGCCTGACGGCAGCTGATGTATTTTTTTCATTAAAGATAAGGCTAATCCCTGCCATCTTAGGGCATACTGTGAGTGTAACGAAGCACTATATTATTCAGGTTGCTTTCCCACTCCTTCCCTAGCTGAATCTCTATCTTGGAGAAGCCATTAGTCATGATCGAAATGAAAGTCGCTGGAATTGCCCTAGACGCTATCACTCGCAGTCCCATTGTACTGCTGAAGGATGGTTCCGAGCGTCGCGCCCTACCTATCTACATCGGACAAGATCAGGCTAAGGCTATTATCACCGTCCTCGAACAACAAAGACCCCCTCGTCCTCTTACCCACGATTTGATCGCTAATATTTTTAAAGCTTGGGACATGGATTTAGAAAAGATTATCATCCATTCTCTCCAAGACAATACTTTTTATGCTGTTCTCTGTCTCCAGCGCGGCGAAGTCAAAAAAGAAATCGATTGTCGTCCCAGTGATGCGATCGCTATTGCCCTGCGTACCAACAGTCCCATCTGGGTAATGGAAGAAGTGATCGCTTCTGCTTCTATTCCTGTTGATCGTGACGCAGATGAAGAGGAACGTCAAGCTTTCCGCAATTTCGTCTCCAATCTTAGCCCCTCAGATCTGATCCAACGTCGCGGTGATTTTAGTGATCAGTGATCTTGAAGCGGTCAGCCGTCGGCTAAATAAAAATGATAGTAACAGGGAAATTATTAGGGGTCGAGAATAGAGTCGCCCCCATCCCCTCCCATTCGGAACCGTATCTTGGAAAGAAATGATCAAAAAGTTAGATGTCTATAGCGGTAAGCGCTTGAGTGAGATACAGACCAAGCTTTGCCTAGCATGGTTTATAGCTCGTGACACTGTACCTCATACGACTGCACACCGCTATATGAGAAATACGGAGTCGTGGGATACTATCTTTACGATCCCGTTCGCAATCATCTTAGCGATTGGCAAGCTAGGAAGTCTAACCTAGAAATTATCGAGGTGATGGATAATTGGTTTAGTCCTCTTTTATCCGCAGAAGATTGTCAGATTTGTCAACCAGATGGCGAGGTATTTTTGACTTTTGTAGAGTTAGGAAAGAAACTCAAGCAAGTGCAAAAACGGGCAGAAACTGCTGAACAACGAGGGCAAATGCTAGAGGCAAAATTGCGAGCCTTGGGGCTAGAATTGATTAAATTAACCTAGTTTCTGGAGCGGACAAGACAGCTTTTTTTTCTCAAGTACAAAGACACAAAGTTATACTACAGGGTTTCTCTCACCATTAAGATAACTGCTATAATGTATTCGCCAACTCTAAGTGGTCGAACAAAATTAAAGTTAACCGTGAGGCAAGGGAATAGACCAGAGGCAATAGTCAAGGCTCTCAGCTTTATTAATGTTTCTTAATACAAACGTATTTGTTGAGAGGGTTTCCGAGCAAATATGAAGTGTAAACTGATTAGGCATCGTCCGTAATTCCTGATCCTGACTGGGGATAACTGCCATGCCTTCTACTACTTAGAAAAAAATTATCAAGTTTGTATTGATCACTCAAGGAGAAATTTTTATGGAAATATCTCGTCCTAATCAAGTAGAATTAACCGCAGAAGAACATCAGGAACTAGAAAAGTTGCGAGCTATTATCGAACAGGCTAGTGTTGATGGCGTGATCACTCAAGGGGAAAGGGAAAGAATCGCCCTAGCTATGAGGTCTGATGGTAAAGTGACCCTGGAAGAATTAGAGTTAGTCAGAACTTTAATTACCGAAAAAGTGAGCAAAGGGGAATTAGTTCTGGATTATCTTTAAACTCTGAAAAATCAGATAAAAAAAAGACGGGGTGAAAACCCCGTCCTATTTGTCAAGAATTATGACAAATCCTTGACTTGTGATACTAATTGTGCTACCACATCTTGAGCGCTACCAAAGAGCATAAAGGTTTTGGGATTGTAGAATAATTCGTTTTCCACCCCAGCAAAACCCGATCGCATACTGCGCTTAATCACGATCGTGTGCTGTGCCTTATCCACGTCGAGAATCGGCATTCCATAAATCGGACTAGCTTTATCGTGACGGGCAGCGGGGTTAACCACATCATTCGCCCCAATAATTAACGCCACATCGACGCGCTCAAACTCAGGATTAATATCATCCATGTCGTAGAGTTGCGGATAGGGAACATTAGCTTCGGCCAATAATACATTCATGTGGCCAGGCATTCTTCCCGCCACGGGGTGAATAGCATATTTAACCTCAACGCCATTTTTTTCCAACTGTTCAGCCAATTCTCGCACTGCGTGTTGTGCTTGGGCCACCGCCATGCCGTAACCGGGTACAATCACCACAGAACGCGCATAACCGAGCATCATTGCCCCTTCTTCTGAATCAATAGCATGAACCGATTTATCAAGGCTAGAAGTGGCGCTCGCTTCGCCTCCGGCACTAGCACCTGTACCAAATGCCCCAAATAGTACACTAGCCAGCGATCGATTCATGGCTTTACACATGATCTGAGTCAGGATAATCCCCGACGCACCCACCAAAGCACCGGCGATGATCAACATACTATTCATCAGGATAAAACCGACTACGCTGGCGGCAAGTCCCGAAAAAGAGTTTAAGAGGGAGATAACCACGGGCATATCGCCGCCGCCGATGGGAAGCACGAATAAAGCCCCGAAAATTAGGGAAAGTGCCACCAAGGTCAGGAAAACATCGATCGAGGTGGGATCAAAAAAGAGATAGACACTACCCCCTAAAAAGGTGAGTAGCAAGAGAATGTTAAAGGGTTGTTGGAAAGGAAAAGTTACGGGCGCGCCACTGATTAATTCCTGTAATTTGGCAAAAGCGAGGACACTACCGGTAAAAGTGACACCGCCGATCAATATACCCAAAATAGCGATCAGTATCGAGTCAAAGGCAATATTTTCACCACTTTGCAGTAAACGCCAGTATTCGCCAATGGCAATTAAAGCGCTGGCAGCACCGCCTAAACCGTTAAAAATCCCCACCATTTGGGGCATAGCTGTCATCGGGACTTTTTGCGCCGAAACCAAGCCGATAATTGAGCCAATCACCAACGCCACGGCGATTAAACCATAGCTGAGGATTTCTTGATTGATTAAGGTGGCAATAATGGCGATTAGCATCCCGATGGCAGCCAGAAAATTGCCTTGACGGGCGGTAGCGGGGGAAGATAATTGTTTAAGACCGATGATAAATAAAATGGCGGCGAGTAGATAGGACAACTCGATCCCTGTGATAAGGGCATTATTCATGATTTAGCCTCTTTTTTCTTGAACATTTGCAGCATTCGATCGGTAACGACAAAACCACCGACCACGTTAACCATCGCCAAAATAACGGCAATTAACCCTAAAATTACGGTTAATTCGTGCCAATCCGTGCCTCCGGCGATGAGGAGCGCACCGACAACGGCAATACCTGAAATTGCATTCGCTCCCGACATCAGGGGTGTATGGAGAGTGGGAGGGACTTTATTGATCACCTCGAAACCGACAAAGGAAGCGAGGACAAATACCACTAAAGCGGTTAAAAGTTGGGCAGTCATTGGTTAAAGAAATAGGGGATAGGGTGTGGGGTGTGGGGTGTGGGGTGTGGGGTGTGGGGTGTGGGGTGTGGGGTGTGGGGTGTGGGGAGAACAAAGCTGCGCCTTCTGCCTTTTGCCTTTTGACTCCTGCCTCCTGCCTCCTGATAGCTAAAAAGCGGATAACTGTTCACTGAGGGCGGATTTAATCCGTTGGTTGCGGATTTCGCCGGCGTGGGTGACACAGGCACTATCAATGATGTCATCGGCAAAATCGAGGTTTAAACTGCCGTCTTTGCTGACTAGAAGTTGTAGCAGCATTTGCAGGTTTTTGGCGTACATCTGGCTAGCATTGGTGGCCACTGTGGCAGGAAGATTAACGGCTCCGACGATTTTTACACCATTTTCGATGATTTCTCGTCCCGGTTGGGTGTAGGCGCAATTTCCGCCCTGTTCCGCCGCTAAATCAACGATTACCGACCCCGCTTTCATGGTCGCGATCATTTCTTTGGTGACTAGCAGCGGGGCCTGTTTCCCCGGTACTTGGGCCGTGGTAATCACCACATCAGCCCGCTTAATTGGTTCGGCTAAGGCTTGACAAATGCGCTCCTGTGTGCTAAGAGAAACCTCTTTGGCGTAACCGTTATCGGCGACGGTATCTTCTTCTAGGGGCATTTCAATAAATTTCGCCCCGACACTCTGCACTTCTTCTTTGACTTGCGGACGAATATCAAAAGCCTCCACCACTGCCCCCAAACGGCGGGCGGTAGCGCAAGCTTGCAATCCGGCAACTCCTGCCCCCAATACCAGCACTTTGGCGGGGGCGATCGTACCGGCGGCGGTAGTCATCATCGGGAACATTTTCGGCAGCTCAACGGCGGCGAGGAGTACCGCTTTGTAACCGGCGAGGTTAGCCTGAGAGGAGAGGGCATCCATACTCTGGGCGCGACTACTGCGGGGAATTAATTCCATGCTCAAAGCGGTGATCCCGCGCTCGGCTAATTTGGCAATGCGCCGGGGTTGACGCAGGGGATCGAGAAAGCCGATGAGGATACCGCCACCTTTCAGGCGATCGATCTCGCTATCGCTAGGAGGGACGACTTTGAGAATAATATCGGCAGTTTCATAGATATATTCGCCATTTTCGCTCAGGGCGGCTCCCACGGCACTATAGGCACTATCGGCAAAGTTGGCACTAATTCCCGCCCCATTTTGGACAATTACCTCAAATCCCGCCTTGACTAAACGGGCGACGGTATCCGGCACTAGCGCCACCCGCGCCTCGCCTTGGTCACTTTCTTTGATTACGCCGATTTTCATGGCTGGGTTTCTCCTTAATAAGTCCTTCTCTTGTCTTATGCTGTTGGGGTAAGGGTTTCGTTAAATGCGATCGATCCCCTGGGATAATTTCGAGTCAAAATTGCTTTTCACTTCCATCCTAGCTATCCTCACCTTTCTGGCTCTTTTTCGGGCTGAATCTTAGGATTATCTTCAGAATTAAAGGGTTTTGAGCGGCATTGTTTGGGAATTTTTTTATAATGATGAGGTACAAAGTTTTCGTTCTGGGAAACGCCAAAACGGTTAACATTAGCTAGTCTTCGGTCTTAGATACCAGATTAGGCTATACTTCATATTGATGAGAAGGGCTGCAATACGTCTCGACAATCTCAAAGTTTTACAGTTCTTTTAACTTCGATCGCAATTGCTCTAATTCTGCATCTACTGCTGAATCCCTGACGGTAGGTGGATAGGCAGTTTTACCCAGTAACATTTGTGCTTTTAGCAGTGCTAATTCATCATCCACATCGCTACTCGCTTCTAGTGAATCGATGTCAACCAATTCACCGTCAGCTTGACTACTGGCTTCTGACTGCATAAATTTTGCTTCCATGCGCTCAAAAGCTGAAGGGTAAATAGTATCTATACTGCCGATACTTTTTTCGTTAATCTTTCTTTCTAAAATTGGCAATTTTTCTTTCAGTTTATCAACTTGGATATTCAGTTTTTCCAGTTGATTTTTAATAATATTTGCGGTATTAATGTGATGTCTTTTCTTTATATTAGCTTCTCGTGCCAGAGACTCATCACCTTTATCTAGAGCGAGTTTAACTCTTTCTTCCCATTTTAAAACTTCAGCTTGTGCTTGGTTGTACTGTTGTTCGGCTCTTTTTTGTAAGGCAATTACTTCGATAATTGAGGAACGTAAATTAGATAAATCATCCCGCATAATAGTGATGGTTAATTATGACTAGCAATTAATATTCCCTATCTCAACAACAAAATTAATAAATAGAGACGTACCGTAGATAGTACGTCTCGACGCTCTCAAAGTTTTACAGTTCTTTTAACTTCGATCGCAATTCCTCTAATTCTGCATCCACTGCCGAATCCCTGACGGTGGTTGCTTGGGGTAAAGTGGGTTGACTAGAAGTTGTGCTGGGGGGTAGTGCTCCGCCAGACATTTGTGCTTTCAGCATTGCTAATTCATCATCCACATCGCTACCCGATTCTAGTCTAGCGAATTCCTGTTCGATGCCGACACCACCGATTTCACCGATCGCTTGACCACGGGCTTCCGACTCGATAACTTTTGCTTCCATGCGCTCAAAAGCGGACATGGAACTACTGGTATTGATACTGCCGAGGGTTTTTTGGAGTTCTTCGTTAGCTTTTGCGGCTCTGGAGCGAGCTACTAACATATTTTTCTTGGTTTTTGCCTCAGAAATCTTACTTTCGAGCGCAATCAAGTTTTTTCTCAGACTATCTACCTGTACTGTTTGCTGATCCAGTTGATTTTTGAGAATGGCGGCGGTTTCTGTTAAATCTTTCTTGCGTTTAAGAGCTTCCCTGGCGAGATTTTCATCCCCTTTAGAAAGGGCTAATTTGGCTCTTTGTTCCCATTTATTGGCTTCTGACTGGTCTTTGCTGTATTTTTGTTCCGTTTGTCGTTGTTCAGCGATCGCCCTAGCGACCGCTTGACGTACCTGTACTAGATCCTCTTGCATATCACTGACAGCTTGCTCCAGCATTTTTTCTGGATCTTCAGCCTTGCTCACCATATCATTGAGGTTAGCTCGGACAACTCGGCTAAGGCGATCGAATAAACCCATGACGCTCTTGTTCCTCTCGGTGTGTACTAAATCAGTTAACTGTTCTTAAAACTTCCTATCTTGCCTAACGGCTTATTATCCAATATAAACCACGAGAGCTAGGATAGGGGATAGGAGATAGGAGTTAGGAGTCAACAGTCAGGAGTCAAGAGTCAGGAGACAGGAGACAGCTTTTTTCTCCCCACACCCCACACCCTACACCCCACACCCCACACCCCACACCCTACACCCCACACCCCACACCCCACACCCTACACCCCACTTCCCACATTACCCATCCAAGTTTTCTTGTTTTAACTTGAGTAATTCCGCTTCAATTTGTTTTTGTCCCTCTAAATCTTGGAATTGTCGCTCTAAGGGGTCTTTATACCCGATTAAATCGGCTTGGGATTCGGCTTCTAGGACTTTTGCTTCTAATTTCTCAAAAATAGTCCCCATCTGACCGCTGTTCAAACTGCCCATAATTTCTTGAGCTTTTTGACTGGCACTCGCTGATCGCAATCTGGCCACATAAAGGCTTTTCTGTGCTTTCATCTCAGCATATTTGCGTTCAATTGTCAAGAGTTCTTTCTTTAATTTTTGTATAATAGCCGTCTGTTGTTGCAGGGAGGTTTGTAGGGGGGCGATCTGACTTTGATAGGTTTGCCATTGGCTGAGAGCTTGGCGGGCGAGTTCCTCGTTACCGTGATGTAGGGCTAATTGGGCGCGTTCGTGCCAAGTTTGAGCCGCTTTTTCCTGTTGTTGTCGTTGGCGCTCGGTGCGTTTCTGGGTAGCGACAGCTGCCGCCAGGGCTTGTCGCATTTGGATCAATTCCCCTTCCATCTCCAAGATCGCCTTTTCCAGCAGTTTTTCTGGATCTTGATTTTCCTGAATCAGACTATTGACTTGGGCGCGAATTGCTTGGCCCATGCGATCTAACAAACCCATTGCCGTCCTCCCGATACCAACCCTAGTAGTTTACCGAAGTGCCGCTCCTATCAATAATGATAGAACTAGGGACGGGGGACTGGGGGGGATCGGCTGTTTCTGAAGGTGCCAGACTACTGGGAGAAGGGGCTACTTGTAATTCTGGCGGTAACTGTTTCATTAACTCCGCCGCATCCTGTCGGTTTTGATCGGCCAGACGACGGGCTTTTTCCCGTTGAAAAAAGGGTAAATTAGCGGGTGATTCTTCCCTTTGGCGCAATTCCTCTAACATTCGTTCGTTAATGATCGCAGTCGAAGGGGCGGGGGTGACTTGGGGCGGTGGTGGCGGTGGTGCCGAAACTAGGGAAGATACGGGCGGGGTAGCGGGATCCGGGGGGGCGACGGGTAAAGATTGCTCGATCTTACTGACGGGTAATTGATGGGCCGGCATCAGGGACGGTGGCGGATTTGGCGGTAAGAGGGCGTTAGTCGGATTGATAGCGGTGGGGGGAGGCTGAACCACCGGTGGGGCGGGAATGTTAGCGATCGGTCTAGTTTTAACGGGAGGAGCGGGAATATTAGCGATCAGACTGGTTTGAGGCGTTTTCTCTACTGGACGAGCGATCGCTATCAATCGATCAAGGTGGCGGGAGTTATTTTGGTGCGGCTCCCGGGGGGAATTCTCAGCTTTCCTCGGGGTGGGGGTGGTGCTGGTTAACCATTGATTGAGAGTGAGGAGACTATTAGCAATTAAAAAGATCACCATTGCCCGGATACCCCAAGGGGTAAAAAAGATATCTTTAGCTGGGGGATAGACGTTAATGACAGCAGCTTCTAGGTATTCTGGTTCCTGAGCGGGATCGATGGCTGAACTGGGTTGATGGACGATCGAGAGAGGCAAATCTTGGGAGGATGGGGATCGATCGGATTTCATGAGGGTATTAAAGGTTATGCTGAAAAGTTAGCGGGTTTTTTCGTCCTAGTCTAACGTGGTATTCCCCAGATTTTCCCTATGTCTTTACATTCTCTTGACAAGATTTTGGCGGTTATCACTCAACGGGCGGGTTGGGAAGAATATCGCCAGTATGATCAAGTGCTGCAATTATGGCCGAAAATTATTAATCCCCGTCTGCTGGAGCAAACCCGGCCTTTTTCCCTCAATCGCGGGGTTTTATCGGTGGCTACCAGTAGCGCCGCTTTAGCCCAGGAATTGTCTTTACAACGCTATGGCTTATTAAAACGGCTTAATAGTGAGTTAGAGACTCCCCTGAGCGATATCCGCTTTTCTGCCGCCCGTTGGCAGCAGGATAGTCAGTTAATTCCTCCAGAAGCGATCGCACCTAAATCCCTGAGAGATCATCCTAGTTATGTCACCCCGGAAAAACCGCCAGAAAATCCCCAGCAACCGGACGGTTTAGAGAGTTGGAGCCAGAAAATACGTCATAGAACCCGGTCCTGGCCGATTTGTCCTCGTTGTCAGTCTCCCAGTCCCTCCGGAGAGCTTGAGCGTTGGCAATGTTGTGCTTTTTGTTTTGCCCAGTCGGGCGGGGCAAAAGATTCAATTTCTTAATAGTCTTGTGGAAAGAGTGGTTTTGAGTCGGGAATCAATTGGCCGATCTTTTCTGTCTTAATTGAACCTGTATTCATCAATTCTATTCGGCTAAGGCTTGATCCCCGCTTTGTTATCGCCGATACCAGAGCCGATAACCTCGTCCACAACTGAGTTGAACTCTTCTGTTTTGAGACAGTGCTGCTTTTTGCAAAGTAACTATTAAAAGATTCTAAAAACAAAATTTTTTTTGGGGATCACTAAAAACTATATGGCGTATCAGTCCTAGCTATGCTAGTCAGGAAAATACCCTTGGCACAGGGTAGGACAATATTACACAGAGCGAAAAGAGAGTCATCCCTTGAGTTCTTTATAATCATCTTCCTTTTAAAGCCAAACCATGCAAGCCGCAAACTTTCTTACTTCTTCCTGTCGATACTGCCGATACTATCAAACCCAAGGTCGGCGCGGTGGCACTTGTCAACAACTAGATGTTCCCGTCGAAGCTCATTGGAAAGCCTGCGCTCTAGCGATGCCTCCTTTTGGCACTGAATGGCAACAACTCAATCGGGTGGTTAGTTTAGAACAGTCTCTAGAATTAACCTGTGCAGTGTCGCCCACTCCCGTGGTGGTCTCCCCTAGTCGTCATGCTCCCCGACAACCGATCGCGGTTTAGAAGCTCTGGGCCTAAACAGGAGCAAAAAATTGGCGTTGCCCATTAAAAATATGAATTCACCCTCCCACATCTTTTCGGGTGCTATTTTTGAGATAATAGATGAGTTGATTGCTAAGATAAAGCTGGGAAAAGCAGAATTGCTGTAGAAAGTATTGAGGAGTTGAGAGTTGGGGTTTTAGGGTTTTGGGGTATTAGTTGAAATTCCCCTACCTCCCCACACCCCACACCCCACACCCCACTTCCCGATAATTAATGTCGCCAGAATGCCCCTGATGACTTCTCATCGTCCCTTAAAAATTGGTATAGTTGGCACAGGGTTCGCCGCTCAACGTCGTGCTGAAAGCTTGCAAGCCGACGATCGCGCCCAGCTTCTGTATTTTAGTGGTAATAGTCCCGAATCGATCGCTAATTTCTCGCAAAAGTACCAAATTTCTGCCCTAGATTCGGCAGTAAGCCTGGCCAGCCATCCCGATCTCGATCTGATTGTCATTGCCAACGTTAATCAGGCCCATGCCTCGATCGCCCGTACTGCCTTAAAATCTGGTAAGCACGTTATCGTCGAGTATCCTCTGGCTTTTCACCCGGCAGCGGCAGCAGAATTAATCACCCTAGCCGAAACCGAGAACAAATTACTGCACGTCGAACATATTGAACTTTTGGGGGGACTGCATCAAACCCAACAGCAGTATTTAGCCAGCCTCGGCAATATCCACCTAGCCCGTTATACCACGATCGTCCCCGGCAGACCAGCACTCCGGCGCTGGACATTTCATCGGGATTTATTCGGTTTTCCTTTGATCGCTGCCCTTTCTCGTATCCATCGCTTTACTAATTTATTTGGGGAAGTGGAGTCCGTATCCTGTCATTGTCGTTATTGGAATGCTCCAGAATCCGATTATTTTCTAGCCTGTTTGTGTGAGGCGCAGTTATTATTTAAAAATGGCTTAATTGCTGAAGTTACCTACGGCAAAGGCGAAGTTTTTTGGCAAAATGAGCGAACTTTCACTATTCATGGGGAGGGGGGCAGCTTAATTTTTGAAGGGGAAAAAGGGCAGTTAATTAATAGTGAAGGTAGCCAAGCTTTAGAAGTGGAAACCCGTCGCGGTCTTTTTGCCAAAGATACCGCTATGGTGCTAGATTATCTGTTCGATCGGGTTCCTCTTTATGTTACTCCTCAAGCCAGTCTTTATGCCCTAGAAGTAGCCTATGCTGCCTATCAATCTTCTTTGTCGGGAAAAACAGTTTTTCTCGGGGCTAATTAAACCGAATTAGACTTTTTGAATTAACTTTCTGCCTAGTAAACCCTGGGGACGAACTAACAACATAATGAAGAGAATAGCAAAAGCGATCGCCTCTCGATAACCGGAATATTCTGCGGGAACAAAAGCTTCGGCAATACCCAATAATAAACCACCGATAACCGCTCCGGGAATACTTCCCAATCCCCCTAAAACAATCACTCCTAAACCTTTTAATCCGAAAGCAATACCGAAATAGGGGCCAGCGATACTAACACTAGAACCGACTAAAGTTCCTGCTAAACCTGCCAAGGCACCACTAATAAAAAAGGTAATCACGATAAATTTTTCGGGATTGATCCCCAACAAACTGGCAGTGGTGACATCTTCAGCTACCGCTTGTAAAGCTTTGCCCATTTTGGTGAAATTAACCCAATAAGTCAGTAAAGCTACCATCACTGCTGAAACCAGAAAAATAATAATCTGAATTGTGCGAATTGCCACGGGGCGATCGGCTGTACCGAAATTAATTGCGGGGGGAAGATTGCCATAAATACCATCGGGAAAAGTATAAATTTCTGCCCCGAATAAGTATTGAATGACATTGACAATCACCACGGCTGCCCCTAGGCTAGAAACCAGAGTTAAGAGAGAATCGGAACCCCGTACCCGGAGGGGTTTAAAGGCCAATCTTTCCAGAAGAACCGAGGTGAAACCGGAAAGGATACAGCCTAACAAAAGTGCTAAAAAAAAGGGTAAGGAAAAGGGTAATTTGGCATTAGCTAATAAACCATTAAAACCGAAAACTCCCCCCGCTAGAGCGTAGGTAAAATAGGCACCGAGGGTAAAAATTGCGCCATGGGCAAAATTGATAATCCCTAAAATGGAAAAAATCAAAGTGTAACCGAGGGCAAAAATAGCATAGACACTACCGATCGATAAACCGTTTAAAACCTGTTGAAAAATCGTTACTAGATCCATTGTCAGGGTTAGCTAGGGTAACTTTTGATTATAACTGACGGTCGCCACCACATCCGGTAAAGGACGCTGCAGTTTATATAACCAGAATAAACCGAAAAGACCGATAGCGATCGCTCCTAAACTAATTATTTGCGCCATTTTTAGAGGCCCAAACATTAAACTATCGGTGCGTAGCCCCTCGATCCAGAATCTACCTAGACTGTAGGCGATAAAATAGACTAGGGTAAGGGTGCCAATTTTTAATTTACTAGGGTGTTTTAAACCCCAGAAAAATAGATAGATGAGTAGGGCAAAAACTGCCAGATTCCAGAGAGATTCGTAGAGAAAGGTGGGGTGAAAATAATCGACGGTGATATATTTTAAAGGACGACTAGCGGGAGGAATAAACAACTTCCAAGGTAAATTAGTCGGACTGCCAAAAGCTTCCGAATTAAAAAAGTTACCCCAACGTCCGATCGCTTGACCGAGAATAACTGAAGGGGCCACCAGATCGAGTAATTGCCAAAGAGAAACCCGATTAATGCGGGCAAAGATTAGGGACGCCAGCAAACCCCCGATAATTGCCCCGTGAATAGCGATACCTCCCTTCCAAATGGCGATAATATCAGCAGGATTTCGCGCGTATTCTTGCCACTGAAAGAGAACATAGTACAGACGGGCTGCAGGTATAGCCCCCACTACTAACCAAATGGCCAAATCGGCGATTAAATCGGGGTTGATCGCTCTTTTTTGGGCGAGGTACTGGGAGAGGGTGACACCCAATAATACCGCCATAGCAATTAGAAATCCATACCAGCGCACCGAAATCGGTCCGATCTCCCAGAGGACGGGGCCAGGAGACTGAAAGACAAAACCTAAGAGCATAAAATTATTAAGAATAAAAAATTTTATCTTTCCTATAGTATCTTATGCTATGATGGAATAAGCTGACATATTTGCGGATGTGGCGGAATTGGTAGACGCGCTAGATTTAGGTTCTAGTATCTTTTCGATGTGTGGGTTCGAGTCCCTCCATCCGCATTAACCTTATTAACCTTCGGGTCGATGAAGTGTAACCTGATTTGGCGTTGACGAGCGACGACCCAAAAGGGAAACTTGTTGATTTCCATTTTTGAGCCTCCGACTCAGGAAAGAGGACATTTCTCTGGTTAGCAAATTCAGGCATTTTGTCCCACCAATAAGGTTTCTTTCAGTTCAAAAACTCTTTGGTTTGTATTTTTTCCTTTTGACGGCTGACTCGGAAATGCTGACTCAACCAGAGGTTTTTAAATTTTTTACAGGAAGTCTAATATCATTTTGCACAAGTAATGACAGACTTAGTTGGTCATTAAACCTCTTGCATAATTAATTTTTGATGGTTCAAAAATGAGAAAAATAGGCATAAAATTGCATAAAATCACTAAATAGAGCATTTAATTGATTATTATTTATTCTTAATTCTCCTGACTACTGACTCCTAACCCTCACAACAATTTTTGATTTTTGCAAGAGGTCTATTCTAAGGCGCAATTACGCTCTGAGAGAAGAATTGGGCTTGCAGATGTCAGTCACGACTATTGAAATTGGTATAACGTCCCTTAAATGAGTTACACCAAATAAGTGACCTAGATCGTGTGACTGGTAAGAGCGAGAGGAACAATCTATCCTAAACAGTAATAGAGAGCTAGATAGCCGAATATTCCTTAGCAAAATCCCGCCCTAGCTCTTGATCTCAAACCAAGTGAAATACGAGAAGACAGACAAGGTTAGGTCAGACCTAATTCTGTCGAAATTGTTCTTAATTTTATCGACATTTTAGCGACTACTTGCGCTCAGGAAGGTACTTATATGGATCAGCCTTTTGAAAGTGATGTTATGGAGGACTTAGCCGCTAATTCCTCCTTTGGCGATGAGGGAGCCTTCGATGCTTGGGACGGGATGGAAGGCGAAGGTTTTGAAGGATTTGAGGCCGAAGATAGTTTTGGCGAAGAACAATTAGGATTGGAAGATCTGGGAGGAGAGGGCTTTCTGGGAGGAGATGAATACGAGGCAGAATTAGGGGAAGATTTCGGCGATGATTACTTCATCGATAGCGGAGCCAATGATTGGGATGCCCTAGAAGAGGCCGTTGCCGATGCCCTAGACGCAGAAGACAGCGACGAATTTTTCCGACAATTATTAGGAGGAATTAGCCGGGTGGCGGGGGCAGCCCGTCGGGGAGCCACCACTGCCGGCCGGGTAGCCCGGGGGGTGGGACGGGCAGCCCAAACTGCCGGACGAGTAGCTGGACAGGTGCAGCGAGTGGCGGGCCAAGTGCAGCGAGTGGCGGGACGTGCCGGACGGGCTGCCAATCCCTTGGCCAGCATTTTGGGACAAATAGCACCACTGCTGCAACAGTATGCCGCCCAGGGCTTTGATGAATTGGATGCCCTAGAAGACTTAGCTGATTTATTTGCCGATGAGGAGCTAGATGAGGCTTTACCCGTACTAGCTGGCATAGCAGCCCGCACTATGGTTAGACCGGTGCTGCGCCGTGCCGCCCTTAGTAGTCCTCTCCGTCGTCAGATCGTTCACAGTACCACCCAAGTGGCTCGAAATCTAGTGCGCCGTCAGGGACCAGCTGCCCTGCGAGCTTTGCCGAGAATAGCTCAGAGTGTCGGACAAACCGCCGCTCGTCGTCGTTTATCCCCCAGTCGCTTACCGCAAGCTATCCGACAAACCGGGGCGAGAGTGGCGGCGCAACCCCGTTTAGTGGGGCAGTTATCCCGTCCCGCCCCGGGGATGAGAAGAACTTCTGTTCGCCCCGGTCCTGGTCGCGGTGGTCTGCCCCAGCGCCTAAGACTACAGGGACCCGTGGAAATTATGATCACGCGCCTATAGCTATTTCTGCCCTTGCAATTAGGAGAGAAAAATCATGTACCAAGCCTTTGAAACCGATGTCATGGATGACTTGTTTTACGATCAAGTGGAAGGCCCTGCCCAACGGGGCAACCATTACAATAGCTACGATGCCGGGGATGAATTCGGGGAATACGATCTGGCCGAAGCCGATGATGATGCCTTTATCGGTGGTTTAATCCGCAGTGGTCAGGGATTTGACGAGATGGAAGACTGGGGAGAACAGGGCTACGATTCCGATTTCGATGCCCTGGAGGATGCCCTGGCCGATGCCTTGGCGGAGGAGGACACGGACGAGTTTTTCCGACGCTTGGGACGCATCGCTCGCAGCGTGGGACGCAGAGTCGGACAAGTTGCTAGAGGGGTAGGCCGGGGAATTGGTTCCGTGGCCCGCGTGGTCGCACCGATCGCCAGTATGATTCCCCTACCGCAAGCGCAATTAATCGGACGTATTGCCAACGTGGCCGGAAGACTTTTGGCTGATGAGGCCGATGAGTTTGAGGCTTTGGAGGACTTATTTGACTTGGCCGAGACCGAAGATGCGATCGATGCGGCCGCTCCCTTTGTTTCCGCCGTTGCCCTGCGGACCGCGATGCCCAATATCTCGCGACTACCCCGGCAAACTCGCCGGCAATTGGTCAGTAGTGTTAGCCAAGCTACACGCACCCTCGCCCATCGTCAAGGGCCGGCCGCCGCTAGAGCCGTGCCTCGCATTGTCCGAGGGGTTAGTCGTACCGTTGCCCAAAGAGGTTTACCCGCCCGGTCCGTGGCCCCTGCCGTGGGTCGTGCCGCCGCCCGAGTCGCCCAAAGTCCCAGCACCGTGCGCCGTTTAGCCCGTCCGCTCACGACCACATCTGGCCCGAGTCCGCATCGCCCCGGCCGGCAATCGATGTCCGGGGGACGACCTTGCCCCACCTGTGGCCGTAGCCATAGCTATCGTCTGCGCGGACCGGTAACTATTCGCATTCAAGGCAGTTAGGCAACCAACCGCAATGGGGGCAGTATGGGAACGAGAGCTTTTCTACACAATAAAATTTTAGATCTAACGGCGCGAGCGCGTCGTCTAGTCAGGGTAAATTATGCTTCCGTGGGGATTCGCCCCCAAGATTTACCCTACGCTCCCTCTCCCGACCATTTTCGGGCAGCTAATCAACGTCTGGCTAAGATCGATCAGCAAATTCAGCGTCGTCTTCAGCATCTACAAGCGACGTGGAACGAATCACCGGTAGAGCGAGTTTTAATCGATATAGCACTGGTAGAACGGGAAATTGACCGCGCTCGCCGTAGTTTTGGGCTATTTTTTGAAATTTTTAGTCAAAGGGGTTCCTCTTTTGCCGCCGCTCTCGCCGCCCATGATCTGATCGCGATCGATTGTTATCGGGCTGTTCGCGAGTCCTCCCCGGGATTATTTCGCGCACCGATGCTCAAACCCTTGTGTTATATGGAACACGGTTTCTCGCCTGCTACCATGCGTCGTGGAGTTTTGCTGACTCGTCTTTTGGGAGAACCTAATCCCTTCCCGATTATCCGGATTCCTTGGGATCGAGATAATCCTTGGCAACCGGTCTTTATCCACGAAGTAGCCCACAATCTGCAAGCGGATCTGGGTATCTGGCAGGAAAATCGTCAAGCAGTGATCCGTCGGATTCTCGGCACCAGTGGCGACCCCAGTATTACTCGCATCTACGGACGCTGGCATAAGGAAGTTTTTGCCGATTTAGCGGCGATTTTATTAGCAGGTCCAGCTGCGGCCTGGGGAATGGCACTTTTTCTGGCTCATCCCGCTCCCCGTACCCTTACCTATCGTCCCGGAGGAGCGCACCCGACGGCATATCTGAGAATTTTGATCTTAGCGGAAATGTTGCGACGGATGGGATTTGATCAAGAAGGCGATCGCCTGCGGCGCGTCTGGCAGCAAATCTATAACCCTAATCGTTTTCACCGTCTGCCGGCACGTCTGTTAACCACCTCGGAATTATTGATTCCCCATCTGGTGGATGAAATTGCCTATCAAACCCGTCGCAATCTCGCCCAACAGGCCTTAGCGGATATTATTCCTTTTTCTGGAGATGATGAAAGGGCGATTCAAGCCGGTGCTAGACAATTAGTCCACGGAGAGGTTCCCCCCGATTTACCGCCGCGATTTCTGGTCAGCGCCGCTAGTTATGCCCTCGCTACTGGTCAAATTCCCGCCCGTCAGTTAGCCAATCGGGTTATTAACCATCTTACCTCCCCTATTCCCCCAACTTTATCCAGTTTTAAAGAAATACAAGCCGCTTTGCTCTGAAAACTTAGGAATATAGGGGATAAATGATAACCGATAACCTAAACAACCCCAATACCTTTTTTCCTTGGCCTGATAAATTATGAACACTTCATCTGGCAATCCGTTTAATTATAGTAGTGCCATGGCCAAAAATAATGGCCTAATGCCGAACAGTAGTTCTCGTATGGCGTTGGATAATCTTCTGCGGCGAGAATTAAAAGTCAGCGATCCCAATGATGCCAAACAAATAGCAGAGGCATTACTGAACCGTTATAAAAACAATCCTAGAGCATTAGCCATCAACAAGGAGGCGGAGGGAGTTCCCTTTCTTTTGACTTCTAGTGCACCGATGCCCCTGCAGCAAGCCCCCACATCCTCCGATGCAGAAATGCAGCAAGCGATCGATGATGTCAACCGTGATTTACAAGAATTAACAACTAATGCAATTCTCAAAGATCTAGCCTCGGAATTGGCGGGCTGGGCTATGGCGATCCGTTCTGCCATGCAAGAGGGCTTTAATTCGGCTCGTTTTGCTCTGGACTCCCACTATCGAGATAAAACCTTCGGAATTCGTCGTAATTTAGGGGAATACGCCCGTCTCTCCCGTTTGGTTGGGGCTTTGAGTTCCCCGGTGGTTAATATCAATTACCGCAATTTAGCCCAGAGTCTCGATGAAGTTACTTCCGTCCTCTTGGTGATGATGGGTGAAGCTTTAGCTAATGTCGGTTTTAACCGAAGTCGTTACCTCTTGCAAGTTCCCTACAGTGAATTGCAGGGACGACGAGATTCAGTGATTTATGCCTTGCGTAACTTTATTGGTTCAACCCAAATCGCCTACGCTGCCAATGAGTGGCCCAGGGGTGTTGATGCTTATCGGCAATTATACTCTTTTCTCGATAATCAGGGACAGAATGATCTTCGCTCCCTCTTGGTGGAAAATGAACTCTCCCGGGTGATGGATTCCCTGATTCATCGTGCTAGTCAGGGTAATGTGGAAGGGTTGCGTCATTTGGGTGCGACAGCTCAGTTAGATGTGCAACGTTTACGTCGATTAGTCTTGATTGGCAAGAATTTGCAAGAAGTCATGGCGGTTAATCCTGCTTCTCCTCCCCTCGATGCTTTTTTACAGGCACTTCAGTTATTTATCGATGGATTTGAAGGCTCTGGCGGTTTTCGCCTCTTACGTTTAGCACGACCACCGATTTTATTCTATGGATTGTACGGCTCCTCTGCTAATGAAGAAACCAGTGAAAATCAATTGGTAGAATTGGCTTTTCAGCGCAATCGACTGGCAGAATTGTTGGATTGCTGGTTACAGTGTGGTTGTACTAGCGAGCGCTTAAAGTGTCAGATTATTTTCGATAAAATTCTCTATGATGTGGACCGGGCGATCGATTTTTATGCTTTGGGAACCGCAGAAAATCGCGAACCAGAATATCGATCTTTAGCTTATAGTTATCTGATTGATGTGGTGATTAATCACGATGATAACGATGATAATGATGCTTGTCTTCCCCCAGACTCCACAGATAATCTGGTCAGCCGTATCCGGACAACACTCACCAATATTCGCAACCTTCTGTATGGTACTGTCTTATCTCGAATTCCTAATGATGAGTTACCTGCTATTCCTTCAAATGAGAAAAATATCAGAAAGCTAGTCGAGCAGGAATTACGCATTCAGGGAGACATGGAAAGTCATTGGCTCGATCTGGTCCAAACTATGGCTCCCGCTTGTCTAACTTTTGGCAATGGTAATAGTAATGGGAGCATATTTAATATTATGGCTAGGCTCATTCAACAAGCTTTAAATCGAGCTTTATCTCTAGAGCCAGGTAACGATAGCAATCTCAGCCTCCGCATCAATACCTCGACTCTGTTTAATACACCACCTCAATACGAATTGAGTTTGCGAGCCGAGGCAGATGCTTCTGCGGATATTAGTGAGTATCTCGAAACTATTGCCGATAGTTTGACTGTTGATACTGGTGACAGACCCAATGACATAGAGCAATAGATGATGATAATAGCGAGCAATTTTGGCAGTAATCAAAGAGGTTCAAGTATGAAAGAGGTGACAACAATAGCGACCCAACTAGCTGAACTTAATGAGCATTTGGTGGCAATAATTGACTGTCTTCCCTGTGGTGACGAAGGTGAGGATAGTTGTTCGGAAGAAATAGCTAAAATCCGGGAAGAATTGGTTGCAACAATAAGGAGATCGGTAGGAGAAATAGAGAATCAATTAGTGGGTATAGAAACAAGAGTTAAAAGACTAGAGGAATCGGTTATTTCTGGCGATTTTATCAAGAGAAATGCTTTAGTTAATGAGGTTCTTCTCAACTTGAAAGAAGAAGGTCTCCTTACCGTAGAAAAGTTATATGACTTGGCTTTTGCTGAAAGTAAACCTGGCATTTTGTATAAAAAATTGCCTCCAGACACCGACCAAGTTAAACATCGAGAAACTTTAAATCAGTGTCGGCAAGCTCAAGCTCTCCCTCCTCGCCCATAACAGCTAGATAGAGAAGAGGCCATTAAATAAAGGAATCTAACCATGACCTACAACACCACAGAAACCATTCAACGCTTGTGGGCGACCTTTTTGAGAGATCAATTAGGAGCAATGCCCCCGGAAGAGCGCAAACAGTACGAACAGCAACTGGAAGACCGTTTCGGTGAACTACTCAAGGGGGCTGCCGACGGTTCTGGCAGTCCCGATAGTTTCCTCGATTTAATCGGATTTGGACCCAAAGGACCGGTTCCCTTCGAGAACGTTTCCTATCCCTATATCCAGCCCGATTTCGATGATTCCGTCGTTCCTAGTCAACTGCACGCCGCCGCCGAACTGTACTATATTTACCAACACGAACGGATGAAAGTTTTTCAAGTCATCCAAGTGCTGCAGCGTCTGTTTAGAGAGGGACGGATGCGGATTCAACGGGGACCGGGGGCGCGAGGTCTATATTTACTTGACAAATGGAAACCCTTGCGCTATACGATCCGCGACCGGATGATGGCCTATCGTCGCGCCTTTAACTACGGTAATGCTCAACCAGCTTCGGGGGCGATCGTTAACCGCAATTTTCATCGGCAATTAGTCGGGTTTATGGTGGCTGTAGCCCAATATTTCCGAGATTTATTGATCGGGGAAGTAATTCGCGGTGGCACTCTCATTGAACAGCGACCCTTTGGCAGTATTGGCACAGTTCAACGCATCGGCTTAGATCTGCGCTATGCTCTCGATCGCTCCACCTACGGTAACATTTTGGCCCTGACGATGGAAACTGGACATTATCTCAATACGGTTCTCAACCTTTTGGATGCACCCGATATCAAAAAAGCCTTCGATGCCAATACCAAATGGGATGTGATCGAAATCGTCTCCAATCGCTATCTGGGGGGTATTGCCGAACCTTCCCAACGGGCAAAAATGGCGGAAAGCGGTCGTCGGATTCTGCAATTTGTCGCCGATAACGACTTTAAAACCGCCCTTGACCCGATTTTATTCCAATCGGAACTCAGACCCATGGGTCCCCATTCGGAAGCTTGGTTAGCTGCCTATCGCATGACCCCCGAAGGCCGGGCCTTTCAGGGGGTAACTCCGGCGCTGCGCAGTGTTATCGGTTCGGGGTCTGCTGGGGTGTAACGCTATTATTTTAGAGGTGTCCCGATGAGTGCCACTCTTTTGCCCGATTTCTCCATTAACCTCAATCAACGCCGTTGGTCTTGTGTCCTCGATCCCAACCTGGCCTTATCTGATTATGGTCTGCTCTTAGTCAAACAATTAGGACGATTTCTCGAATTATGGATAGCGCGAGAATTTTGGCATCTAATTGATAATAGCGATGTTTTTGATCGCTGGCGGCCTTGGCTAGAAGCGTCCCCAGAGAAGGGCAATGGCCCATCCCTTCTCACCCCGGAACTTTCTGCCCAAACCCGTCGCACTTTGCGGGAATGGGAAAGACTGCGACTAGAGACGGATTTAGGTAATCATTATCTATTTTGGATCGGCGATGGGCTTGGTGAATCCCTTTTGCCCAAAGAAACCGACAGCAGTTTAGTCAGTCGTTGGGAATGGTTAGCTCGCAGTTTAGATAGACAAATTCACACCGATCTGCTCGGCTATGCTTTCCGAGATGCGATCGCTTTGAGTGCTGCCCTGGGGTCGGCCTTTATCCTAACCCATCGTTCCCCAGAAGATCGGGCCCGCAACTTACCCCCAGTGATCTGTTCCACCCTAGAGAGTTGGGGCATCAACTGTCAGGAAATTGACCAACAAGATGCGATCGCTGCTTTGGAACGGGAACAATTACGCCAGTTATTCATCCAGTCTGGAGTCTCCAAATTGCTCTGGATGGGGTTCCACCCAGTGGTTCTGCATTTAGTGGTTCCGGAAGCAATCAGGATCGCTCCTCCTCCCAGTTGGTGTGAAGATATTTCTGCGAGCGAATTGGAATTAGAAGACTGGTCAGAAACTAGGGGGGAAAAATTTGATTTTTGGCAGGGAGCAAGGGGATTTTGGTATGAGATTTAACGTTGAAAAACCTTCCTTTTATTTTTCCAGCTGACTTCTGACCCAATTCCGAAATGCTTTTACTAACTCTAGGTAATCTGTCTGGCCAGCTTGTTGTAAAAATATAGCAATTTCTAAGATGGGTAAATTAGGAAAAAACTGACTGGTTGGGGAGGTGATATAAGTGCCATTTTGTAATTGTTGGATGACCAGAGACTCCCCATTATAAACCCAAACCTCTGCCACGCCTAAATCTGCATAAACCTGAAGGCGATTTTGAGAACTGCTGGTGACATCAATTTCTATGACTAAATCTGGTGCAGGGTCTTCATTTAAGTCCAGTCGCTTTTTCCCCCGAACCGCCTCAATATTATCAATGTAAAAACATTCATCCGGTTCTGCACCGCTTAATTGAGGGCGTTTAAAGGTAGTAGAACCGAGGGGATAAATTGGGACTGCTGATTCTTCCGCTAGGGTTTCGACAAAGCGACCGATGAGGGTTTTACTAAATTCGTGTCCGGTCGAAGGAGCCATGATTTCTAAATTGCCACGATTGTAGGTCAGCCGCAGACGGCGATCGCTCATTTCTTCCAGCAGCGTTTCGTAGGTTTTCCAGCTAATCCCTGACAGGTGAATTATTTCAGCTGGTGGTGCGAGCAGTGTTGCAGTCATAGATTCAAGCAAAAATCCCATGCTTCCATTTTAGAATACCTATAACTGATATATGAATAATTCACGACCAGATACCGCCAATTCTCTCCTGATTAACCGACCAGACTTAGTAATGGTAGCCGTTGCTGGTCAAATTGCCCATCCAGTCGGTCAAGCTAATCCCTATCGTATTGGTCATGATGGCATACCCCGAATCCTTCCGGCCACTGGGGGAATTGTCCTCAATCAACGGGTTGGCGATCGCTGTGTCGGTTTAATGGGGGATCACATTGAACCGGGGGTGGCTCTCCATAATAATAATCGGGAAATTATCGGCGGTCGTCGCGGTCCAAATCTGGCCCTGATTACCTATGCTTGTGTGGGCAATCGCGCCCTTGTCATTAGTGGACCGGCTACGGGTAAATGGGGTCTAGTTACGGGGAAACACGGGGGGGTAGACCACGTTTTGGTAGATTTTCCCCCTGCGGTTTTGCGTTGCTTGCGGATCGGCGATCGAGTACAAATCTATAGTTATGGCTTGGGGTTAAAATTATTAGACTATCCTGATCTAAGTTTATTTAACTGTTCTCCCGATTTCCTGCGGCGTTGGGGTTTAATTCCCACTGCTCGCGGTTTACAAGTCCCCGTGACTCATTTTATCCCTGCTGCCGCTATGGGTTCAGGATTGGGCAAAAATACGGTCTGGCGTGGTGATTACGATATCCAGCTATTCGATCCCCAACTCCGCCGCCGCTATCGTCTCGATACTCTTCGATTTGGCGATTTGGTAGCCATTGGCTCGGCGGATACCCGTCACGGTCCGAGTTACCGTCAAGGTCGGATTACTTTCGGAATTATCGTCCATGGCGATAGTACGGTCAGTGGTCATGGCCCTGGGGTTACGCCTTTATTAACGGGTTCCTGCCAACGTTTACAACCTCTCTACGATGGCGGGGCTAATTTTGCCGCTCTGTTTAATTTGCGATCGCTACCTCCCGCCCAAGTCTATTCTCCTCTGGTCAATCCTTCCGGAATTACTCCTCGATCTAGGGAAGTTTATGTTGGTCGTACTTAATTTTTTATGGTTGAGCTAGAAACTCAATTATTGTTAAGTTTTTCTAATTTATTGGCAATTTTTTTCTGTAAACTTTTACAATAATCGGTTATAGCAAATCAAGCTTTGTCTTGATTAAAACTTCGATTTTTTCCCTAATCTATATTCGCAAATTAAATGTTAAGATTAGCCCAATTATTGGCAGGAATATATTAATGTAATCAATCTTAACAGGACTATCTTGCTCCTACTTTTATTGATTGTTTCCTATTTTTCAGATGGACTCAGCTTTTATTTAGCCAGAAAACAAGTTAGGAAAGAAAAAACAATGAATAACCAGCATCAGCAAAACCTTGGCTCTTTGTTCACCGATGTGTCCTATCAAGTAGTTTCAGAAATTTATAAGCACGATCATCACTACTGTATCATCCATCTAAAGGAAGATCAGAAAAAAAATTATTTAAAAGAATTAAAAAAATCTTTTGTTGAGGTGGATCAATTTGAAGTCAACGGTCAATGTTTTATTATTCTCGATGTATCCAGTCAAATTAAATCTGCCGCCCAAGAAATCGCCCAACTTCTCTCGGAAAGAGAACTACAAATCGCCACCCTAGTGGCCCTGGGACAAGCTAACAAACAGATAGCCCATCGCTTACATATTAGTGAATGGACTGTTGCTACCTATTTACGGCGAATTTTTGCCAAATTAGGGGTAGATAGTCGTGCCGCTATGGTCTATCGTTGTGCCTCTCTCATTCAACTGTTGCAATCAGATTTCGATGTTCAGGAATTAGCAACTATTTGATTAGCTAGTTTATAGGAGAGTGGGAAGCTTTTTTTCAGTGATCAGTGAACTGATAACTGATACAGCCTTTCCGATCAAGATGAAGTATAACCGAATGTGGTATTGACGACCGGCGACCGACTCCTGACTGCACGAAAAACTTTTTCGGTAAACCCGAAATAATCAAAGGGTGAGCATTGCCCACCCTTGCTAATTAAGCAGTTACTACCGGAGAAGCTAACCGTTTAAAGGTCAATCTTTCATCGGCCACATCGACAAAAATCGTGTCTCCCCCTTTGAATTCACCGCGCAGAATTGCCTTAGCGATCGGAGTTTCCACATATCTTTGTACTGCCCGTTTTAGGGGTCGCGCACCGTACACTGGATCATAACCAATTTCTGCTAGATAATCGAGGGCAATATCGGCAAATTTCAGGGCTAATTTTTGTTCGATCAAGCGGTCGCTGAGATTGGCTAACTGTAGTTTGACAATCGAGCGCAGTTGCGCTTTTTGTAAACTATGGAAAATAATCGTTTCATCGATACGATTGAGGAATTCGGGACGGAAACTATTCCGCATTGCTTCCATCACTCGTGCCTGCATTTCTTCGTAACGAGACTCATCACCAGCCACGTCTAAAATGTATTGAGAACCGATATTACTGGTCATAATAATGATGGTATTTTTGAAATCAACCAGATGACCTTGAGAGTCGGTTAAGCGCCCATCGTCAAGGATTTGTAACATAACGTTAAAAACGTCGGGATGGGCTTTTTCAATCTCATCAAAGAGGATGACAGAGTAGGGACGACGCCGGATTGCCTCGGTTAATTGTCCTCCTTCATCGTAGCCGACGTATCCCGGAGGCGCACCCATGAGACGGGAAACGCTGTGTTTTTCCATGTATTCCGACATATCGATGCGAACTAGAGCCTCTTCCGTGTCAAAGAGATTGCGTGCTAAAGCTTTCGCCAATTCTGTCTTACCAACCCCCGTCGGACCGAGGAAAATAAAGCTGGCCGTGGGACGGTTGGGATCCGATAAACCGGCGCGGGAACGTTGAATCGCTTCGGCCACGGCTGTCACCGCTTCCTCTTGACCGATGACACTTTCGTGTAATTCGTCTTCCAGATTGAGGAGTTTTTCTTTTTCCGATTCGATTAATTTGTTGAGAGGAATTCCCGTCCATTTCGAGATAATTTCGGCGATATCCGATTCGAGAACTTCTTCTCTTAATAAACTTTTGCCGGTGGTTTGTTTGTCGGCCAATTGAGTTTCTAGGGCGGACATTTGCCGCTGCAGATCGGTTAATTTTCCGAACTTTAATTCGGCGGCGCGATTATAATCATAATCTCGTTCGGCCTGTTGAATTTCCAGATTAACTTGTTCGATCGCTTCTTTAACCCCACGAACTTTATCGATAATCTCTTTTTCCCCTTGCCATTGGGCATTTAATCCCGATTGTTCTTCCTTGAGGTTAGCCAGTTCTTTTTCTAACTTTTCTAACCGTTCTCGCGAAGCTGGATCGTACTCCCGTTGTAGGGAAAGTCTTTCCATTTCTAACTGGAGAATTTTGCGATCAATTTCATCGAGTTCTTCCGGTTTAGAGGTGATTTCCATCTTCAATTTGGCCGCCGCTTCATCAACTAAATCAATGGCCTTATCGGGCAAAAAGCGATCGCTAATATAACGATTAGAAAGCAGTGCCGCCGCTACTAAAGCATTATCGGCAATTTTCACCCCATGATGCACCTCATAACGTTCTTTAAGACCGCGAAGAATCGAAATAGTATCGACCACATTTGGTTCATCCACTAAAACCTCTTGGAAGCGTCTTTCTAACGCCGCATCTTTTTCGATATATTTGCGGTATTCATCGAGGGTAGTCGCTCCGATACAACGCAATTCACCCCGGGCTAACATTGGTTTTAATAAATTGCCCGCATCCATTGCCCCTTGAGTGGCTCCCGCACCGACAACGGTATGAATTTCATCAATAAACATGATGATATTGCCTTGGGAATCGGTGACTTCTTTGAGGACAGCTTTTAATCTTTCCTCAAACTCTCCGCGATATTTTGCTCCCGCAATTAAGCCACCCAAATCGAGAGAAATGAGAGTCCGATCTAACAGAGATTCTGGCACATCACGGTTAATAATCCGCTGGGCTAATCCTTCGACAATGGCAGTTTTTCCTACTCCCGGTTCCCCGATTAAAACTGGGTTATTTTTAGTTCTGCGAGAGAGAATCTGAATGGTGCGACGGATTTCGTCATCCCGTCCAATTACGGGATCTAATTTACCTTCCCGTGCCAATTGGGTGAGATCCCGTCCGTATTTTTCTAGGGCCTCGTATTTGCCTTCTGGATTCTGATCGGTCACTTTTTGACTACCTCTGACTTGTTGAATAATTTCTTTGAGTTTGTTTTCGGTAAGTCCGAATTCTTGAAAAATATTTTTACCGAAGCGCTCATCTTTAGCGTAACCTAAAATTAAATGCTCGATCGAGATAAAGTCATCTCCAAATTCTCGACGATAATTTTCCGCTCGATCGAGTAAACTATCTAAACTACGACCTAAATAAATCGAGTCGCCAGGGTTAGAGATTTTCGGTTGACGACGGATAAAGTCATCGGTTCGATCCCGCAAACGGGCTAGACTAATATTCGCTTTACTAAAGACACTGCCCGCTAATCCCTCCTGTTCAAGAAGGGCTTTCATTAGATGTTCGCTTTCGATTTGTTGCTGGCTGTTCTGTTTGGCAATGTCCGGCGTTTTGACGATTGCCTCCCAAGCTTTTTCCGTAAATTGTTGTGGATTGGTTGGCTGCATTTTCTATAAGAGATTACTTTTATACCCTAGAGATTATTCTAGATTGACCGGTTTGTCGGCTCCTAGGGGCTTACCGTACCTAGTTCAGGGGGATTTCCCCTCAATGGTGCGATTTAAGCGGCTAAAGTTTATAAGCTGTCAGGGATTTAAACTGCGTCTGGGAAATTTTAGTACAAATGCTCGGATTCTCAACCAAGCTAAAATCTTAATTATTAAAGATGTTCACTGATGACTGATAACTGATGACTGCTCACTGATAACTGATTACTGATAACTGATGACTGATTAATTCCCCCCTAAAATACTCTCTAAGCGATTAAAGATTTAACTTTACTAATGATACCAACTGGGTCAATACCTTGGTGGGGGAATTGTTCCCATAAACCGCCACAACCTTCATGGTGAGTACCGATATAGGCGTATTTAGGAGTTAAACCGCGTTCGAGTAACCAAGAACCATAACGGCTACCTAAACCCGTGCGACGGTTAAATGCTTCTACCACTAAAACAAAGGGAGAATTACCAACTTTAGCGATAATTTCTTCATCCACTACATTGAGAGTCGGTTTATTAATTAAACCCACGTCAATACCTTCTTGTTTTAGACGTTCCACTGCATCTAAAGCGCGGTATAAACCATCTCCAAAGCTGATGATATAACCAGCAGTGCCTTCCCGAATTACTTCATCTTTTCCGGGGACAAAGGTGTAACCATCGCCAAAGAAATTATTACCGTTAGTATCAAGAATATTGGGAGTTTTAGAACGAGTCGAGAAGATAAAACGTAAACCGGGTTGATGGAAAGTTGCCTCGACACAAGCGGTCATTTGTGCCGCATCGGCTGGGAAATAAAGACGGGTTTCGTAACCGTCATCCAGTCCATTATCGGCAAAGAAATTATTCAAACCAAAGTGACAGGTATTATCCGCCATGTCATCGATACCAGAATGGGAAAAATGACATAAAAGATTAGAATAATTCAAACGCGCCATGGTGATTTCAGAAATACACATTTCTAGAAAAGCGGCAAAGGTGGCGAAAATTCCCTGTTTACCTTTTTCCATCCCAAAACCAGCAGCTGCCGAAAGATTGCCCCGTTCCATAATACCGGAAGGAATAAACACTTCGGGATGTTTATCGTGGATAATTTTCAGACCGCAGGAACCTTCTAAATCGCTATCCACTACTAATACATTAGCTTTGCGTTCTTCTTCGCTCATTTTGCCTAAAAGACTGACTACTGCTTCGCCGAAAACGTTGCGGTTAGAACCCCATTTATCCCCAGAACCGAGGAATTTATAGTCATTAGAAGGCTTCTTAATACTGTTGAGATATTCCACGGCGGCACTGTGTCCTTTTGCCTCTAAATATTTCAAAGCCAAGGGGACAGAAATCACATCATGACCGTGGTTAGAACCTTCTAAACCTTCAATACCGGGACACATGGGACGTTTATTAATAATCGCAATCGGGCCGGGAGTATTAATTGCTTCACAGATATTGCGATACAAACTATCGATATCTTCCCCATCTCCCACTAACACTTTTACGCCATGGCCGGCGAGAGTTTTAGCCACATCATAACCGGGTAAATATTTGGAAGGATTACCAGCAATTGTCACATCATTATCATCAATAATTAGCTTAACATTGATGTGTTGAGCTACGGCTAAACGGGCAGCTTCTGCGTCATTGCCTTCCTGTTGAGAACCATCGGAACCTAAACAAAAAACGGTTTTTCCGGGGTTAGCTAAAGCGACACCGTTAACGTAGGGCCACATATGTCCTAAACGGCCAGAACTAAATTTGACGCCGGGGGTTAATCCTAATTCCGGGTGTCCGGGAAGTTTAGAATTGGCCTCGCGGTAGTGCATTAATTGTTCTGGGGGTAAAGAACCTTCTAACGCAGACATGAGATATTGAGTACCGACGCGGTGTCCCGCTTCATCGAAGAAAATTGGTACAAATTGACTAGGTTGACTGCGGAAAAGAGCATCGAGAATCACCACTTCTGGGACGGTATCGTAGGGGCCGCCGGTGTGTCCACCCACACCCCGGGCCGCACCCGTGGCAGTAAAAAAGATGATAGCATCGCGACAGAGTTGGATATTGGCTTTTAGGGCGCTTCTTTGGTCGTCGGTGAGGGTGGGGTTACTGGGGTCGAGACTGATGGGTTTATAGGCGCTCAAATCGATGGGAAAGGTTGTCATCGTAGATTTTCCTTAATGTAGAGAAATAACTATAGTCAGGGAAATCATAGCCTAGAATGTCACCCGATCGATTGATTGAATAATTTCTTATCATTGGTGTAGTCCCTAATACAAAAGTTTTACCCCTGCTGGGATAGCGTCCACGGTCCAGGACGGGAGAAATCTTAAAAAAGATAGGAGAAAAAAAGCTGTTCTTGAGGGCAATAGTCCAGAATGGCAGCTAAGACCAAGTAAAAAGGATAACCTTTGACTGTATAGCGTTTCTCAGAGGGATGAAGTATGACCTGATTCTCGGTTGATATTACTGCAACCTCTAGCCCAAAAATCAGCGCATAATTAGCAAAAACTAGATTTTTTAAGGTAAAAACTATGTGTTTAGGCATACCGGGACAAATTACGGCAATTATTGATGAAAATCATAATCTCGCTCTCGTCGATGTGGGGGGGGTAAAAAGAGAAGTAAATATCGCTTGTATTGTTGATGAAGACCATCCCGCTAATACTTGTGTAGGGGATTGGGTATTAGTTCATGTGGGTTTTGCCATGAATCGAATCGATGAAGATGAGGCGCAAGAAACCTTAAATTTATTAACACAATTATTGGAATTAGAGTCAGAATTTAATCATAATTAATGTTCTTACAGTATTCACACATAAATTGATTTTGTTGTCTATCTTAGGAAATATATAGCGTTTTGTAGTCTCCTGATGTACAAAAGTTATGGGTTTTAGGCAAAAGGCAAGAGGCAAAAGGCAAAAGGGAAGAAAAATAGGTGTACCTCACTAGCTTAGGAAATGCTATAAATCACGGCAATTATTACTGACTACCGACAGCTAAAAATTATAATTAAAGGAGATAAACAATGAAATACGTTGATGAATTTCGTGATCCCGTTAAAGCGGCAGGATTAATTCAACAAATTGAACAATTATCGATAAGAATCTCTGAAAAGCGGGAAAAAGTCACTAAAATTATGGAGGTTTGTGGGGGTCATACCCACTCAATTTTTAAATACGGTATCGAGGCAATACTTCCCGAAACTATCGAATTAATTCACGGTCCCGGATGTCCCGTTTGTGTAATGCCGCGAGGTCGTTTAGATGATGCCATTTTTCTGGCACAACAACCGAACGTAATTCTGACAACTTTTGGCGATACTATGCGTGTCCCCGGTTCCCATTTGAGTCTGCTGCAAGCGCGAGCAAAAGGTGATGATATTCGCATGGTTTATTCTCCTCGCGATGCCTTAAAAATTGCCAGAGAAAATCTCGATAAAGAAGTAATATTTTTAGCCTTAGGTTTTGAAACAACCGTTCCTAGTACCGCTTTAACTGTTTTAGAAGCGCAAAGAGATGGCATCACTAATTTTAGTTTATTTTCTAATCATGTGGTGATTATTCCCGCTCTGAAAGCTTTGTTAGATAACCCAGATTTACAGTTAGACGGTTTTGTTGGTCCCGGTCATGTTAGCATGGTAATTGGCACAGAACCCTATCAAGTTATTGCCCAAGAATATCATAAACCTGTGGTAGTTTCTGGGTTTGAACCCTTGGATATTCTCCAATCAATTTGGATGGTATTAAAACAATTAGATGAGCAGAGATGTGAGATCGAAAATCAGTATGATCGAGTGGTACAAAATCAAGGAAATAGAGTCGCTTTATCGGCAATCAAGCAAGTTTTTGAACTGCGAGACCAGTTTGAATGGCGAGGTTTAGGAGAAATTGCCCAAGGAGGGTTAAAACTGCGGGATGAGTACAGTAATTTTGATGCGGAGAAAAAATTTACCCTACCCAATCAGCGTGTTAAAGATCACAAAGCTTGTCAGTGTGGCCAAATTCTTAAAGGTGTCTTAAAACCCTGGGAATGTAAAGTATTTGGGACTGCTTGTACTCCCGAACATCCCATCGGTACTTGTATGGTTTCTAGTGAAGGTGCTTGTGCCGCTTATTATAAGTATGGTAGAAATCGGTAAATTTTTTTTACTGATTGGGTTCTTTTCCAGTGAGGAAACGCTAGAATTCTTACCAGAAAAAATTAACAGTTTCTCGGTGATAAAAAAAATGAAGATCAAAAATAATCTGGGTTTATTTGGCTTAACCACCTCTCTACTGCTAATTATCGCTTCGGAAATCGTTCTTGCTTCCCAAGAACAAACCCTAGAACTGCAACCAAGTCAACCCCCCAGCGCCGATTTTTTCAAACCCGTCACCAATCTAATTAAAGATTTAAACCATCAGGGAGTAACCATCACCGATCCCAATGATCCCATGGCGGTGCGCTACCGAGTCAATTCCCCCTGTCCTGGTTGTTCGGTTTATCTAGGCACGGGAGTTGCCAATCCTCGCACCCAGACTAATAATAATGGCATGGGAATCAATTTTGGTCTTGGTTTCACCATGCCTTTCTCACCCTAAATGCCGATGACATATTTACGCCATTCGTGATTGTGATTGCCCCTGGTATGCTTTAATAGCTCAAAGTGGAGACTACTGTAGGGACGACGCGGCTGGGCGCGTAGGGACATATTGGCCTCTTTTGGTGTACGATTGCCCTTATGCACATTACAACGCACACAAGCCGCTACTAAATTCTCCCAGGTATCACCCCCTCCGCGAGAACGGGGAATCACATGATCAATGGTTAATTGTTCACCTCGGTAGAGACAGTATTGACAGGTGTGATGGTCTCGTTCGAGAATATTACGACGGGTTAAAGGAATTTCCTTGTAGGGAACACGGACGTATTGCCTAAGACGGATAACAGAGGGTAGGGGTAAGTCACGACAAACCACTTTTCCGTTATGTTCTAGGGATTCAGCTTTTCCTTTCAACAATAAAACGATCGCGCGCCGCCAACTGGTGATATTTAGCGGTTCGTAGGAGGCATTCAACACGAGAACCTTGCTCATAGGTGTCTGGAGATCGCTTGAATTTACCCCGCATGGTAACACAGATCCCTGAGATGGGAACCTATTATTCACTGTTGGGGAAGTGGGGAGCTTTTTTCATTGCGATCGCCGATCTGGTAGGATTGGCAGTTAATCATATTATTAAAAACGGATTTAATATAATTAGCAAAACTAATGATATATATATAGCGTTTCTGATTCACACGAGGTACATTCCCGATCCTGAACAGCTTAATCAGCAAAGGTTTAAGTGTGCCGCACAGATGCGAGAACCGCTATATATATATATGGCATAGAACGAGTTAGTTAGGACAGATGCCTGAAGGCTTTACTCACAGCATCCACAAGGTTTTCACTATCATTGATAATCTGACTAACATAGTTTTTCAATCTAGCCCAGAACTTTTCAATTTTGTTGAGATCTGGA